>NZ_DIQL01000053.1:25019-69599 GCF_002427225.1 Proteiniphilum sp. UBA5463
TCCGCACCGGACTCCCTGGTTAAACTGATTAGAATTTTAACCTGCCAAAATGTTAAATAGCACACTATTAGTTGCTGCTGAAAAATTAACAACGCAAACAGACAGCAACAGCACTGTTAATATTGATTCGGGTGTGCATAACAATTTCCCCGAAGTTGAATTAGATCAGCAACATTCCTTTTAAAAATTATACGGGAGTGTCACATCACGCGACACTCCCGTATGTAAGCTCTTTCTTCCTAAAAACGGAAAACCTTATCTCACTTCCCAACCCAAAGCGCTGGCACCTAGAACGGCTGCATCGCTTTCTTTGAGATCGGAAAACATTAATTTAACCTTATTCCTGAAGATGGCAAGAAGGTTTTTCTCCATACTTTCACGTATAGGGTTCATGATAAGGTCGCCTGCTTTGGAAAGTCCACCAAACAGAATTATCGCTTCCGGGCTGGAGAATGCCACAAAATCGGCAAAAGCCTCGCCCAGCATCTCTCCAGTGAAATTAAATATTTCTTTAGCCATATTGTCACCTGCAATTGCTGCGTCAAACACATCTTTTGATGTGATGTCTTCGGGTGGAATATTACGGAGACGGGTTGGCACATCGGGCCTCATCTCAAGATATTCACGTGCTGTACGCGCCATTCCTGTGGCAGAAGTGTAAGCTTCGAGACACCCTGATCGGCCACAACCGCAAAGACGGCCGTTGTTACGGCGAACGATAACATGTCCAAGCTCTCCTGCAAAACCGTCGTGCCCGTAAACCAGCTGTCCGTTAACCACTATACCGCTCCCGACACCGGTTCCGAGAGTTATCACAATAAAATCTTTCATTCCCCGGGCAGCTCCATAGGTCATTTCGCCTATAGCTGCGGCATTGGCATCATTTGTAAGAGCTACCGGTATGCCTATCCTGTCTTCCAGCATTTGAGCAAAAGGAATTACTCCTTTCCATGGGAGATTGGGTGCAAACTCTATACTCCCGGTAAAATAGTTGCCGTTAGGAGTACCTGCCCCAATTCCCTTAATCTGGTCTTTGGTGGCTGTCTCATTAATAATGTCGTTAATAAGAACAGTAAGCTCGTCAAGATAGTTCTCGACCTCAGAATGTTTGGCAGTTTTAATACTCCCGTTCATTAAGATCTGTCCCCTTTTATCTACAATGCCGACAACGGTGTTGGTACCACCTACGTCTATACCTATTACATAGGGTTTATCCATGATTTGTTATTTATTAAAAGTTAGTCAATGGTGATTGCAAAATATTATACCCGCAAATATAGGAATTTTTCGTTAAAGGTTTTCATTACTGAGTATTTATTTCTTTTTAATAATTCATTAAGCTTTCCCTTATGTTACAATTGCAAATGAATAGTGTAACTGAAATTGCCACCTATTCATCACTTAACAAAAAAGTTGCATATTTATAAATATGATTGTTATCCATTTCGGTTTATTTGTTTTATATTTGCAATTTAAAATTTACATTTATCGGATATTGCCCAATATTAACATCAATTTTCAGAATACTACGAAACAATATTAACAATAAGACAATACAGACAAACTGAGTCATGAACGAGATTAAATTTTATTTTGGGGAGAACATCCCTTTGGAACTACACAAGGTGCGAGTGGTTCAAAAGTTACATCTGGTGCCTATTGAAAGGAGACTGGAAGCCTTAAAGGAAGGGGGATTCAACACTTTCAGGCTAAGCACAAAAGATGTATTCCTTGACATGCTTACAGACAGCGGCACCAACGCCATGAGTGACAACCAGATGGGGGCAATGATGCAGGCCGATGATGCTTATGCAGGTTCTCAGAGTTTTTTCCGGCTGCAAAAAGCAGTGGAGGAGGTATTGGGTAAAAAATATTATCTGCCGGTACATCAGGGACGTGCCGCCGAAAATATTCTATCCAACGCCTACGTGAGAAAAGGCAGTCTGGTACCTATGAACTACCATTTTACCACCGCCATGGCACACATCACCCAGTATGGAGGAAAGATTGCAGAGTTATTGTATGACGAAGCCTATGTGATCAACTCTTCTCACCCTTTTAAAGGGAATATGAATATTGAAAAACTGGAAGATGTGATCAAGGTGCACGGTGCCAAGAATATCCCGTTTATCAGAATGGAAGCATCCACCAACCTTATTGGGGGACAACCCTTTTCGGTACAGAACCTGAGGGATGTAAGGGCTATTGCAGACAAATACGACATCAGGCTTGTTCTCGATGCAAGCCTGCTTGGCGAGAATGCTTACCTGGTAATCCAACGTGAAGAAGAGTTTAAAGATAGTTCTATGGGTGAAGTGATACAGATTATGACCGGCCTGGCAGATATTGTATATTTCTCGGCCCGTAAGCTGAGTTCTTCCCGTGGAGGAGGAATCTGTACAAATAACTCCGATATATACCGTGAACTGGAAGCACTTGTACCCCTATTCGAGGGATTTCTTACCTACGGAGGTATATCGGTACGTGAAATAGAGGCGATGGCTGTAGGATTATACGAGACACTCGACGAAACGATGATTAGTCAAAGTCCCGACTTTATCGCCTACTTGGTGAATGCGCTCGATGCACACGGGGTTCCCGTGGTGAAACCCGCCGGAGTATTGGGAGCCCACGTGGATGCGATGAAGGTGTGCGAGCATATACCGCAAAAAGAGTACCCCGCCGGTGCACTTGCTGCAGCACTGTTTCTTATTTCGGGAATTCGAGGTATGGAGCGCGGCACAATCTCAAACCAGCGGGACGAATATGGTAACGAGACATATGCCGACATGGAGCTGTTGCGACTGGCTGTTCCCCGTCGCGTATTTACCCTTTCTCAGATTAAATATGTTGAGGATCGCATGAAGTGGCTATATGAAAACAGAAGCCTGATTGGCGGCCTCCGGTTCGTGTATGAACCGCCTGTGCTTCGTTTCTTCATGGGAGGCCTTGAACCGGTTAACGACTGGCCACAGAAGCTAATCGCCAAGTTTAAAGAGGACTTCGGCGAGAGCTTGTAATTGATCATATATGTGACAATTAACTGAACTTTTTAATATAAGATCAGCATAATGAGGCCGTTTTCGAACGGCCTCATCCGTTAACCATTATTCACTTTTATTTTAATGTAATAGCTGTTAAATTTGAAAGAATAATTGTACTTTTAGAAAATTATTCACGGCAAACAAATGTAAAATGAAACTAAATTCACTTATTTTGACACTGCTGCTGTCGTTTACTGCTTTGACAGCAGTACAGGCTCAACAGATCATCGCGCACCGAGGATACTGGAAAACAGACGGGTCCGCGCAAAACTCCATTACTGCACTGATGAAGGCCGATTCAATTCGTGTTTACGGATCAGAAGTGGATTTCTGGATCTCTTCTGATGGTGTACCGGTAGTGAATCACGATGCCACAGTTACCCTGAACAATGAAAAAATGATTATACAGGATACGCCTTTGGCCACATTGAGGCAGGTGAAGCTCTCCAACGGCGAGATACTGCCAACGGTTGAAGAGTACCTCGATGCATTCGCAGAATGCAAGCATACAAAATTAATAATTGAGTTTAAAACGCACAGATTAAAAGAGAGGGAAGACCTTTTGGCACAGAAAGTGATTGAGATGGTACGTAAACGTGGATTACAGGACAGAGTTGAATATATCTCGTTCGGAATAAATTTTGTTCAACAGGTAAGGAGGCTTGAACCTCAGGCTCATGTTTATTACCTCAACGGCGATATCTCTCCCGATGTGCTCCACACGATGGGTTTAAACGGATTAGATTATCACTATAATATACTGTATAAACGTCCCCAGTGGGTGAAGGCAGCTCATGACATGGGTCAAAAAGTGAACGTGTGGACCGTGAACAAACCGGAAGACATACAGAAGGTCATAGATCTGAAAGTTGATTTTATAACGACGGATGAACCGTTGCTGGTGCGTGAAATTTTACAAAAGCAATGAACCTGAAAGAACAGCTTAACCAAGCTGTCGAGATTGCGATATCAGCTCATGAAGGCCAGCTGGATACGCATAACGGACAGCCGTATATTGGACACCCTTTTCGTGTAATGAATGCAGGGCATACGCTTCAGGAGAAGATCGTGGGTGTGCTTCACGATGTGGTGGAAGACACCTCATGGACGCTGGAGAAACTGAGGGAGGAAGGTTTTTCTGATGAGATTGTTGATGGCATTGATGCCATGACATGCAGAGATAACGAAGAGTACGATGATTATATTCATCGTGTAATGAACAACCCCATAGCCAGGCGCGTTAAGCTGAACGATCTGACAGACAACATGGATATCCGCCGCTGGAACGAGGTCCCCTATCACGAACTGGCACGCCTGCAGAAATACCTGAAAGCATATAAGCAGCTCACAGAATAGCAAAGAAGTGGCCGGTATATATCTTCATATTCCTTTTTGTAAAACGCGGTGTATATACTGCGATTTTTATTCCGGGACCAACGAATCGCAGAAGAATGCGTTTCTTGAAGCGTTGTGCAGGGAGGCAGAGATTAGAAAGGCTGAGGTTACCGAACCGGTGCAAACAATTTATTTTGGCGGTGGAACGCCATCTCGACTGGATAGGAAGCATTTTGAACAGATTTTCGAAATACTGTTCGGTTGTTTTGAAGTTAATCCGGCAGCTGAGATAACCGTTGAAGCAAATCCCGACGACCTTACGGACGAATATATAAGCATGCTAGCTCAACTTCCTGTTAACCGGATAAGTATAGGCATACAGAGTTTCAACAACGACGAGCTGAAATTCCTGAGCCGCAGGCATTCAGCCGAACAGGCCGCGGAATCGGTGAAAAGATGCCAGCAGCAGGGATTCGCCAATATAAGTATTGATCTGATGTATGGATTGCCGGGACAAACCATGAAGATCTGGGAAAATAATCTGAAACAGGCTATAGGCCTAAATATTGAGCATATATCGGCTTACCACCTTATTTACGAAGAGAGAACCCGTATCTATTCCCTGCTTAAAGCGGGAAAAATAAAACCGGTGGACGAAGATGCAAGTACAGCAATGTTTGCATTGCTTATTGACATGCTTATATCGCAAGGCTTTATTCATTATGAGATATCAGCCTTCGGCAAGGAGGGTTATTTTTCACAGCATAACTCCTCTTACTGGAAGGGTGTGAAGTACCTGGGGCTAGGGCCTTCGGCACACTCATACGATGGCGATAACCGTACACGGAACATAGCCTCTCTTGATCGCTATATCAAAGGTGTATCTGCCGGATCTCCGGAGAGGGATACAGAGCACCTGAGCTTGATTGAAAAGTACAACGAGTTTATTATCACAGGATTAAGGACTATGTGGGGCATAGATCTGGAAGTTCTCAAGTGCAATTTCGGCAATGAGCTCCATCACTACTGTATAGGAAATGCACAAAAGTTTATCGACATGAAACTGCTTACAGCAGAAAATCACACCCTGAAGCTTACTCGCGAAGGCATTTTCATCTCTGACGGCATCATGAGTGACCTGATGAGGGTTTAGCTAAGCTTCACATACTGTGATATTGAAGAGTTGAACAGGAAATAAAATGGAATAAGTGGCCTGATGTGGGTTTAACTCAACCCCTCGACCTCTCCGTTGATTATGTCAATACGTTTTGCCTGCGGGTCTGCAGGAAGGCCGGGCATGCGCATCATCTCTCCTGCAATGGCTACAATAAACTCCGAACCCTGATTTATTACCAGATCATTAATTTTGAACCTGAAATCCTTCGCCACGCCATACCATCGCGGGTCTGCAGAGAAAGAGTATTGAGTCTTGGCCACACATACAGGCATTTTTTCAAGTGGTGTTCCTTGTATAAGTTTCAGTTTTTTAAGAGCCTTCTCACCAAGGACAACATCACGTGCTCCATAAATCAGTGTAGCCACTTTTGTAAGTTTGGTCTCAATATCATCATCTTCATCATAGGTAAACCTTAGTTCTTTCGATGGCCTGTTCTCGATAGCATCGACCACAGTGTTCGCCAGATCAACGGCTCCGGCGCCACCATTGGTAAACGCCTCATTAACTGCAAACGGCACACCTCTCTCTTCACAGAATTTCTGCACAGTATCAATTTCACTGGGAGTGTCGAAAGCATATTTGTTAAATGCCACTACGACCGACTGTCCGAAACTGTCAAGGTTGCAGAGATGTTTTTCCAGATTCTCAAGTCCCTTTTTCAGTCCCGCCATATCGGGTTCTTTAATCATTTTCTCAGGTGTGCCGCCATGCATCTTCAGTCCCTGCGCCGTTACCACAATAACAGTCAGCTTGGGACGCAGCCCACTCTTACGGCATTTAATATTAAAAAATTTCTCTGCTCCCAGGTCTGCTCCAAAACCTGCCTCTGTAATAACGTAGTCGCCATACGACATTGCCATTTTTGTTGCCAGAACCGAATTGCAACCATGAGCTATATTGGCAAATGGCCCTCCGTGAACGAAAGCGGCTGTATTTTCAGTGGTCTGCACCAGGTTGGGGTTTATGGCGTCTTTCATCAGCACGGTGATGGCTCCGGCCACTCCCAGATCTTTCACTGTAAAAGGCTCTCCACTCCTTTTATATCCCAACAGTATATTTTCTATACGCCGTCGCAGGTCGTCCTCATCTTCAGCAAGACAAAGGATAGCCATCAGTTCAGAAGCAGCTGTTATATCAAACCCCGATTCCATTGGTACACCATTACCCGGCCCCAATCCGGTAACAATATATCTAAGGCTGCGGTCGTTCACATCCAGTACACGCTTCCAAAGTGCATCCCTGATCTCATTACCACTGTCGAGTACCCGGTATATATAGTTATCCAACAGTGCCGAGATGGTATTATGTGCTGTGGTAACGGCATGAAAATCTCCTGTGAAGTGAAGGTTGATGTTCTCCATTGGCAGTACCTGTGCAAAACCGCCTCCGGCAGCACCGCCCTTCATTCCAAAAACCGGCCCCAGCGATGGTTCCCGCAATGCAACGATCGCCTTTTTTCCAATCTTGTTCAATCCCAGTGCAAGTCCTATGGATACTGTTGTTTTTCCGACACCCGCTTTTGTGGGGGTGATGGCTGTCACAAGAATAAGGTTGCTTTCATCTATCTTCTGTTGATTGATAAGGCTTACGGGCACTTTTGCCATATGTCTCCCAAAGTTGATTACCTCATCGCGAGGTATCCCGATATTTTCGGCTACATCTTTAATTCTTTTCAGTGGTGTTTCTCTTGCAATTTGAATATCAGTTTTCATAAAAATATTAATTTAGTGTTACTTGTATTATTTATCATGATTGTATGATTGTATGATTGTATGATTGTATGATTGTATGATTGTATGACAGTTCAGCCGGTTGTACCACTGTCAAATATTTTTTATCTTTTTTTCTCTTTGATCCTGACATCGCTATTCCCGTTGCTTTTTGTATCTCTCACAACATCACTTTTAACAAGTCCTTCCAGAATGATCAGCTGGTCCCTCAGCTGAGCAGCCTCAAGAAACTCCAGTTTTTTTGCTGCGGCCATCATTGCTTTACGGGTCTGTTCAATCTTTATCTTCAGTTCATCGGCTGAAGCATATTCACTACCGGGCTCTGCAGCTATGGCATAATAGCCTGGTTCTACGTAAGCTTTCGTCTCAACTGCCGATGTGTATTTTATACTCAATGCCGATGTCTGGGACTTCTTTATCTGTTGAGGTGTAATATTGTGCAATTCGTTGTATTTCATCTGCTTTTCGCGGCGGCGGTTGGTCTCATTGATGGTCATCTGCATGCTGTCAGTAATCTTATCGGCATAGAAGATCACTTTACCGTTAACATTTCGTGCTGCCCTTCCTGAAGTCTGTGTGAGTGAACGGTGAGAACGCAGAAAGCCCTCCTTGTCGGCATCGATAACAGCCACAAGCGATACTTCGGGCAGGTCGAGTCCCTCACGCAACAGGTTAACGCCGATAAGTACATCAAACAATCCGTTTCGAAGGTCATCAATAATTTTCACCCGTTCCAGTGTTTCCACGTCTGAGTGAATATAGTTACAACGGACATTATTACCGGCAAGATAGTTGGTCAACTCTTCAGCCATACGTTTGGTAAGAGTAGTCACAAGCACCCGCTCATCCTTCTCTACCCGTTGCTGTATCTCCTCCATCAGGTCGTCTATCTGATTAAGGCTCGGCCTCACATCGATGGGCGGATCGAGCAGTCCGGTGGGACGTATAAGCTGGTCCACCACGATACCTTCGGATTTTTCGAGTTCGTAATCGGCCGGTGTTGCACTAACGAAGATAATTTCGGGGGTGAGGGCTTCAAACTCTTCGAACTTGAGCGGCCTGTTATCGATTGCTGCGGGCAACCTGAAGCCATATTCCACCAGGTTCATCTTTCGGGAGTGATCTCCCCCATACATTGCGCGGATCTGCGGAATTGTTACATGGCTTTCATCGATAACAGTGAGATAATCATCAGGAAAAAAATCTAGCAGGCAGAAGGGGCGCGTACCCGGCAGCCGTCCGTCGAAATACCGTGAATAGTTCTCAATTCCTGAGCAGTATCCTATCTCTTTTATCATCTCCAAGTCGAAGATAACCCTTTCATAGAGCCTTTTGGCTTCCAGCGGCTTTCCTATCGACCTGAAAAATTCAACTTGCTTGCCAAGATCTATCTGTATCTCATCAACCGCTCTGAAGATACGCTCCTGGGTGGTAACAAAAAGATTTGCCGGAAAAATGCGGTACGAATCCAATCGCTCTTCGGTTACCCCGGTGAGCGGGTCAACCTGCTCGATACTCTCAATCTCGTCGCCCCAGAAGATAATGCGCACTATATAGTCGTGATATGCAAGAAACACATCAACTGTATCACCTTTAACCCGGAAGTTTCCACGATTAAAGTCAGCTGTTTCGTTGCGAGAGTATAGGCTGTTCACAAGCAGTCGCAACAGCTGGTCTCTATCTATAGACTGCCCTACCCTGACATCGATAGTTATTTTATTAAAATCTTCGGGATTACCTATGCCGTACAGGCATGAAACTGAAGACACCACTATTACATCATTTCTTCCCGATAGGAGTGATGATGTGGCAGCCAGCCTGAGCTTCTCTATTTCATCGTTAATTGATAGGTCCTTTTCAATATAAGTATCGGTCGACGGAATATATGCTTCCGGCTGGTAATAATCATAATAGGAAACGAAATACTCCACCGCGTTATTCGGGAAAAAACTCCTAAACTCGCTGTACAACTGGGCTGCCAGGGTTTTGTTGTGACTGAGCACCAGCGTTGGTTTATTTATCTGTGCAATTACGTTGGCTACTGTGAATGTTTTACCCGAACCGGTAACACCCAGCAGTGTCTGATATGGGACCTTCTGTCGCAGCCCCTCCAGCAGCGCTTTTATGGCTTCCGGCTGATCTCCGGTGGGTTTATATTGAGATGTAAGTTGGAATTGCATAGATAGTTTTTAAACAAACATATGATGATTATGTTTAAACTAAGTCCTCCGAAAGGTGTTTCTCTGACTTATGGATCAGGGTGCACCGGGATATGGTTTTGTTTCATGAATGCTGATTATCTGAAAGCCGGGATTCAACTCCATATGTACAATATAGCCCGGTACCAGCTCTATGTTTTCGTTTTTCACATATGACTTCATAAGCGGCACATTTATTTTGTAGTATCCTTCTGTGGTCTTTTCATAATTCACCGCTTCAGTGTTTGGTGTGAATTTCAGCGTTGAGCCCTGTGACTGTGCACCGGCAACAAGCAGTTCCCCGGTTATCTTTTCGCGGGTGGCTGTACCGGAATTAAAAAACCTTTTTACAACCGGTGCCAGGTAAAGAGACATCTTGTTGTGATCTACTGCCGAGAGCGACGAGTAAAATCCGTTTACAATGGCAAATATGCTATCAGAAAGGGCTTCATTTTGCGGGTACTGCGGTGAAAGCATCTTATCTCTTTTTAGCGCTTCAGCTATGTATTCCCCCCTGATTTCCCCGTTTTGCGATAAGGTTATATAGCCGGAGTAAGATTCGGGAGTGTTCGTCCTCAAGGCCCCCATCCAGGATAGCGAGTCGATTCGTATCTCTGCCAGCAGGGTGTAGGGACTTCCCGGGTGCTGATCAAGGAAGTTGTGCAATTCAGAAATATTGCCGGTAAACTTTATTTGTTCCCAGTCGGCTGCCTCCTCAGATTTAAGGCTTAAGAGGTTGTTTTGTGCCTCGTTGAAATGCTTTCCGTGAGGATAAGATTCCATATAGAATAGGTAACCTTCCACTGTATTTTTATTAAGTGCTGCCTCCCAGCTCTTTCCATCGATATAGCTTTTCTTTACAGTTTGATTGTATATGAAAAATGATCCCACGATGAGTGTCGCCGCCAGTAGAATTGTCGCTACGGAACTTTTGCCCTTTTTCTTATCCGTTAATTCTCCCGGCATTTCCTCTTGATAGTTTTCCCGGGGGGCGACTGACATTTTTTGACGAGACCTGTTATCACTATTTTCTTTTATTTTTGCATCAATGGTTTTCTCTAATTCCCCGGTCATTACGGTCTCCTCCGGCTCCACAACCTCTTCCGGCTTCGAAATCTCCTCCGGCTCCACAACCTCCTCTTTAGGGTTTTCACTCTTTAACGTTTCCGGCGACTTCTCCTGCTCCCCGGGCTCCACAGATTCCTCCACCTGTTCCACGCCCTTTAACGGTTCTACAACATTCTCCTCCAACCCCACGGTTTCCTCCGGTTCCGGGGCCCTATCTGGCTCCGGGGACTTTAACGGCTCAACTGACTCCACGGCGTTTTCAGTCCTGTTCCCGTTAAAACTGTTTTCGGGATCATGAACAACAGATGTTATGTTTTCGGGAAGCTCCAGCTCGTAATCCATACGGATCTTTTTTGCACAATCATCACAAAAAAGAGCTTCTTCCGGTTTATTATTCCCGCAAAGCGGACATGATTGAGACATAGTTTTATCCGAGTTATAAGAATTCTACATCTTTACAAAGATAAGGAATCATCACTTATTATCATGACAAACGTAAAAATGTTTTTGAATGAAGAAACATAATTAGTACTTTTGAGACATGTATTCGTAATGCTTTAATTCCCTTTAAAGATTATGTCATTCATAAAGAAACGTATTCAGTCATTCAGGCATGCATTCAGAGGCATAGGTACCCTTATCGGCCAGACACCAAACATGCGGATACATCTGATAGCGGCTATAGCAGCGATTACCCTGGGATTTGTTTTTCGCATCTCGAAAGTTGAATGGCTGACAGTTATCACTGTTACAGCACTGGTATTTGTCATGGAAGCGATAAATTCTTCATTAGAGACGCTTTCGGATTACGCAAGTAAAAAAGAGACCCATCCGGCAATCAGAAAAGTTAAAGACATTGCCGCAGCTGGGGTTCTGTTTGCAGCACTGGCAGCACTGATTGCGGGACTCGTGATCTTTCTGCCAAAAATATTTTGACCAATATTTTTTATTATCGCATTTTTTAGTAATTTTGCAGTCCGAAACTGTCTTATGGTGTAATGGTAGCACAACAGATTCTGGTCCTGTTTGTCCAGGTTCGAGTCCTGGTAAGACAACAACGCTGCTACGCAATCAGTTATATTTCAACTGGTTGCGTTTTCTTTTTTTAAGCTCTCTACCTAATTTTTTACCCCGGTTTTCACCTAAAAATACGACGTTGGCTTCTCCATGGCCAATTCCAGAAGAAATAAACCCATATAGTTATTTAGTTTACCAATCAATTCAAGAGTCCTCTCACGAAAGCCTCTTTCATTATGCTCAGGTAAATATACATATTTATATTCAATGCATTATTATATTTTTTAGATGTTTTAACCGTAGTAGCAGACTCTTCTAATGTTCACCAGCGACGGGAATAGGTGATCGTCACCACATATCAAGATGGGGCAGCCATCGGTTAACTTTACTGTTCTGTTATGATATTTTCATTAATCATTCATAATATATAAAAATAGACTATCTTTGAGGCATTAAAGCTGCCAGCTTATCTAATTTTGGTAATTTATCATTCTTATTTATCGAACTAAAGGGTATTTAGCTTTTAACATAACACATGAGAAAGTTCAACCGGTAAAATTATACCGGACTATCAGTCTGAAAAATTCATTATTTATTATATTTAAATAAATTAAATTCAATTTTAAATGAAAAATAAATATCTGCTTCAACTCTTCATCTCAGTTCTGGCTTTTGGCATACTTGCATGTAGCGACGATATTCAGGAAATAACACTCAACGTTGGCGAAAATGAAATATTTTTCGACTCCTCTGACGCACAAAATAAGGAGGTGACAATTGAGACAAACTCCAGCTCAATTACAATAGATATTCAGGAGGATGGACGTAAATGGTGTTCTGCCAGACGTTATGACAATATTATCTACATTAGCGTTACAAAGAATACAATTGTAGGTGATAACAGAAAAACATCAATCACAATAACAGCAAGAGAGGGTGAAACAAGAACAATACTTGTAACACAGGCGGCAAGCGACAAATATATAAGCTCCTTTATTATACCGGCAGATATTAACAATCTGAAGGCAGATATAAATGGAGTTATCAACAACAAAGAAAAAACAATTACAATTTCAACATCAGCCTGGATAGGCAATGTGAAAAATCTTATAGCACAGTTCGAAACCCAAGGCAAACTATATATCGGGGAAACAGAACAGATAAGTGGTGTTACACCTAACTCCTTTTTAGATAAGATAACCTACACAGTTAAAACAGCAAACGGGTTTTCTGCAGATTACGTTCTCATAGCCGAAGGAGCAATGTTTACAGGACTTCCTATTATAAAGGTGGATATTGAAGGCGGTGCCGAAGTGGTTGAGAAAACAGTTAAGCTGCCTGCGGTTTTTCAGCTTATTGACCCCTCAGATAAAGGTTTCGACATTGATTTGACCGCTATGAAAATTCGTGGGCGGGGAAACAGTACATGGGTTATGCCTAAGAAACCTTACCGTGTAGATTTTCCGCAAGAAACTTCACTTTTTGGATTGCCTAAAGCAAAAAAATGGGTGCTGCTGGCCAATTACCAGGATCCAACCCTGATAATGAACGATGTTGCATTCAAGCTCGGGCGCATGTTCGGTTTGGAATTTAACCACTCATCTATTCATGTTGAGCTGTTTATAAACGGCAGGCACCGTGGCAACTATCAATTGACAGAACAGAAGGAAGTGGGTGAAGGACGTGTAGATATTGATACAAATGGTGGATTTCTTGTTGAAATGGACAGCTATTATGATGAGGATTATAAATTTAAAACCTCAATCTTGAAACTTCCGGTAATGGTTACTGATCCATCTTTGAATAATGAGTCTGAAATGGAGTATATTAAAGAGGCTTTCAGGGGACTCGAAGATGCATTGTTTGGAGAAAGTTTCCCCGACATTTCATTTGAAAATCACACCGATGTTAATTCATTAATAAACTTTATGCTTATTAATGAACTGGTCCGCAATCAGGAACTCGATCATCCAAAAAGTACTTATTGCTACAAGGAAAAAAATACTAAAATAAAATGGGGGCCTCTTTGGGATTTCGACTGGGCCTTCGGATATAACGAGAGCAACGACTATTTCATCAAAAACAACCTACTGTTCTATAAAGGGAAAAGCGATTCCAGGCCGGGTGCCAGGTTCTTTTCAAGGTTTATGGAAGTTCCGGAGTTTCGTACAAAGTATAAAGCACGATGGAAAGAGATGAAGCCGGAGCTTGTAAAAATTATTGATCATATTGATATGATGGCAGCCAAATTAGATAAATCGCAAGCTGAGAATTTTAAAAACCCTACTAACACGCCAAACACAAAGAACAAAAGTTATCAGGACCTGATTAAAAATATGAAGGAGTGGATAAATGACCGAATTGTATTTCTTGATTCAGAAATTAATAAAATGTGATAGCAGAGGAGGTTGTTTCCAGGTCAGAACGGATAACCGATGGCGAAGTGGAAAGCAAAGTCTCTCCGGAAATCGGGATTGAATAAGGTCCACCGTGAACCCTTGCTTAATGCAGGATTATGTGCTTTCATGCCACCATCAACACGGATAAGCAGGAAGTTGAGGTCGAACCGGATTCCAAGGCCATATCCAACAGCCAGTTCCTTGTAGAAATCTTTCCACCTGAACAGCCCGCCCGGCTGTTCTACATAATCTTTTACGGTCCAAATATTTCCGGCATCCACAAACCCGGCCAGCTCTATCAGCTTATTCATTTTACGGCGGTACTCCAGGCTGAAGTCGATCTTTATATCACCAACCTTGCGTCCAAAATCGTGACCCAGAGAATCCCGGCTGTAGCTACCCGGGCCAAGGGTACGGGTGTTCCATCCGCGTACACTGTTGGCGCCTCCGCCGAAGTATCGTTTTTCAAAAGGCAGGATGGTGGAATTACCGTAAGGATAAGCCATTCCCAAAGCCAAATGAGCAGCAATGGTTCTGTTATCGTTGAATGCGTATGAAGCAGATATATCAAAATCTCCCTTCACGTACTCGGAATAGGGTAATTTGAAAAAAGACTCAAATCCCTCTTCGTTCTTGCTGCCACCTCCAAAACTGGTCACTAAACGAGGTAACCACCCTGCAAGCTCTACCCCTGAACGAACACGGACAGGAATGACCGGCATTGCTCCTCTTGAGATGCGGTTATAATTAGTGTAGGTTATATTGTAGGCTGTGCGCATTATAAGTTGCTCATCGTAGCTGTATCGCAAAATAGGATTGGCTTCTTCGCTCAGATACAAATCCTTGAACCTATCTGACGACCAAGGCATCCTTACGTAGGTAATGCCGACAGGTTCCAACACACTAAGAAGCTTCCAGTCCATCGAAGACCATTGAAAACGAGATGACAGATTAAAAAACTGCCTCAGGTACTCGGGCCTCTTCTGAAAGTTGGTGCCCACTGAAAACTCCGTAGATGCTGATGGCCTGTCTCTTAACTGATTCATAAGCCAGGGGAGCAGCAGTTGAGGAATTGAAAGAAACACCTCAGCACCATATTCATAGTAGCTCTTGTCGATAAGGTTAAGGCTGTCGGTAGCTCTGATAAATTCGTAGGCAGCATTCAGCCTTACGCGGAATGTCTCACCTCCCTTAAGGAAGTTGCGGTGTTCATACGTAATGTTGCTGGCCACTCCAAGGTCACCCGCAGAATTGGTTCCATCAACACCAAACTGCATGAAGTGCAGATTTCCCGGAAAAAGGATAATCCTTGAATCAATATATGCTGAGTCGTTACGCTCAGCAGTAGACATATTGATGGAGGTCTGGCTCACCGGGCCCATACCGTTTAGAGAGGCGTAGGTTCTCTCAACCAACCTGTCGGAATAGAGCCGACCGGGACGTAAAAACATGTTGTAATAAATAGCCTGGGGACGAAGAAAGGGATCTTGCCCGGAGATGATCTCTACACCCTTGATTTGCACAGTATCGAGAAGATTGTGCCTGGCTGAATCCTCAAGAAGAGCCGGATCGACACCATTGATAACTGTAATATTCCTCATAGTGTACTGCTGATGCCTGGTTGTGTCAGATGGATTATTCAAGCCCAGTACAACATCCACCTGATTGCTACCTACGGTGGTGTCGGCAATAAAATAGAAATTATCCTTCAAAAAATTGTAATATCCCCTGTTTCTGAGGACAGTTGTCATTCTCTCCCTTCCAGCTTCCAATACGGAAAGGTCGAAAATGTCCCCCTCTTTCATAAGGTCCAGCCTCCGGTTCTCAGACAGCAGATTATGTATAGTCGTATCAACTGAACTGACAGTATCTCTAAAAATGCGGATTCGGTGAGGCTCATTAAGCGTTACGTCATACCTCACCTCGGCTTTTTTGCCTCTCTTTACGACATTTGTATCCACTTCAGCGTTCAGATAGCCCTTGTTGCTGAGATGAAGGCGTATCTGTTCCGAAGAGACAACTGTTAGTTGTTCGTTGTATAATACCGGAGGTTCGCCATACTTGAGCAGCTGCCTTCCAAACCATGTGGAATCATTCTCGGGAATATTGTACATATGCAGTTTTATTTTTCCGAGAATAGGCATCGATGAGTTGGGTTTCTGCCTGAGATAGGGTTTCAGTTCGGAGGTTCCGATACCTCTCACTTCTGATTTCACACTTACCTTGTTGAGAAGATAACTCCCCTCTGGTACTTTTTTGGTCACACTGCATGAAGCAAGTGCCACCAAAGCAAGCAGGCATATAAATTTTCTTTTCAGATTACTCATCATCCTCTTTTTTTCTGACAACCCTTAAATCAAAAAGGTCTCTGAACGATTTCGCCTCCCTGGTTACCACAACTCCTATTCCCTGTGTAGTGGGCGTTCGGCGATAGAACCTCTCGTTTGCCCTGTTGAACGCTTTTATCATAAACCAGTTATTAATATCGTACTTAAGCTCAAACTCTCCCATAAAGGCTTGCTGACTTGCCAGCATGCTTTTATCTCCATAGCTGAGGTTGGTGGAGATATGTAAACGGTCGTTAAGCAAACTTGTAGATACGTCAACACCCATTCTCACATTATCGAAGGTTCCATCTATCGATTCCAAGTTTGTACTGATAGACCAGTTATCACTTAATGCGCCGGCAAACAGCGCGTCAAGCCCTTTGGAGAGTGTGCTTGCAGCGAATTTGGTGAACATTGACGACCCGAAATTCATATCTGATGATCCTTCAGACGGGATAAAACTTCCGGTGGTAGCAAGATAAGCAAACTGCAGAATCTTTGTCTCCTCGTTGTTTATAAAGCTGTTTACTCGGAGCTGAATATCGTTGGAGCTTTCGGGCAGCTCTATATCGTATTGCAGATCCATGGCTTCAAGATCTCCCCTGATAAGCAGCAGCGCGTTCACCGGCACTCGCGTGTTTGCCAGCTCTGATGCAAAAGTGTTGCTGAGTGCCGCAAGGTCAGCTCTTACAGGAAGGTAAGCGGTTATATTGAATTGAGTATTCAGCGGATCGCCCTCCATGGTTAGCATACTGCCTTCGCGTATGTTAAAGTCGATGGTTCGTAGATTCTGTAGATTGTAATGGAATTTTCCGCCGTGTATTACATAGTCACCGTAGAGACGTACCTGAGGAGTGGATCTTGAGTTAAAGTTGATGTTCAACTCACCCTCTCCGCTTGCTTCAAGCGCGTTTCCGGTGGTAGGATCCAGAACGACACCCATCTCTAACAGCTGGTTCAGATTCAGTGTCGCCCTCATTAAAATGGGAATTCCCGCCGAGGTGGTCGTATTGACAATATCTAAGGGAGTGTTGTCTTTACGTAAAAACGACAATGAATCAATCTTTTCGTTGCTGTTGACATAAACAATGCCGCTATACTCCGTAGCACTGGCCGTTTGCGGAAGTACCACCATGACATCGGACTTACTGGAGCTCGTTAAGTTCCCATCTCCATATATTCCTGATGGAGACCCGGCCACATTCAGTTCTCCCGAAAGTTTAAGAGTACCATAAACCATCTGATCAGTACGGCCTGGGTTATTAAGCAGAGTAAAGTCGTTGAACCGTATACCGGCATTATATACCACTCGCCCGAAATTAGTATGCGACAGGTTCACGTTCAATATTGCGGTATGTTTGTTCTGGTCGCGAATGACCAGATTCCTGAGCCCAACGTTGTCTCTGCTTATCTCTATTGTGTCCGATACATGATATGTTACGTTTGTATAAGCCACCTTCATAACTCCCTGGTCTATACCCACCCATCCTTCAGTAACCGGTTCCGACAATTTTCCGGTGATATGAATATCGGAATTGAGATGCCCTGAGAGTTCACTGAAGATATTGGCTGTCAACGGTTGAATGGATTTCAGGTTGAACTCATCAATCTTAAAATTCACATCCATGGGTAACGGACTCTGATCACCTGTGGGTATATAGCCGGTAATATGAAGCTTCTTTTCATTTTTATTCTCAAGAAAAGCGTTCAGGTCGAGTCCGTTGTAAAGATTATCCCAGTTCCCTTCTATCCGCATGGTCCCAATGGTATCCTTATGAACTGTGATGTTTTCGATGCGAAGGCCTTCGGTACGTATTATAGGGGTTTCAAGAGCCTGACGAACAAAAATCTGACCATTTATAGAGCCTGAGAACCGGGATATGTTAAACCCGGCCAAAATATTCGCCAGCTCAGTATTGTTGAAATATATCCTTATATTATCGGCTTCACTTCTTGAAGCTACTCCGTCAATACCAAGCATAAGCATATTCTGTTCACGGATACCGAAGTTATTTATAGCGATGCGATCTTTGTGGTAAGAGATTGTGGCATCGTTCAAATCGATCTTCTTATCGTTAAACATTACTGTAACAGGGTGAAGGCGGATATTAGAAGCAAGTTCATCGTTACGGTCGCGGAGGAACGCCATTGTCACCAGTAATTCGCCGTTAGAGCGAGTGTTAGCCTGCTTCAGATCGTACGTGAGCAGGTTTACCACCGAATCGAGAGAGGCGGTGCTGTTTAGCCTGGCGTTGACATACCCGCTGTTCTGGACGAGGTAGGAGTTGACGTTCAGCCCCATTCCCGACGAACGCCTGTTGTTGATATCAATTTTAGTCTCGCGCACATCTTTATTACCGAACATCAGCCGCGGGATATAGGCTTTTATTTTTACTGATTCATCTTCCCGCATATTAACCTTGCCACTAATAGTAGCCGGGTCCACGTTGTAAAAAGGTAGCGAGAATGCATAGGAGATATCCTCCGTATTATTCAGCGAGATATTAAATTGAAAGTTGTTTCTGACAGCTTCTGTGCCAGGCACATTATCTTGTTTATTCTCTTTCTCAGTAATTACCGAGGGCAGATGATGACGCAACACCTGCATCAGCTCCTTGCCAATAGTGGAAAAATAGTAATCGCCAGTCACCTCGGCTTCAACAAAAGAGGAGAGGATCTTCAGTCTTTTCCCCTCACCCTCATCAGGAAGCGACTGCAGATAGACAGCACCGGGATTGTAAATAAAACTACTGTCAGCAAGGGAGATGTTGTCAATTACCGCGGTTCCTGTCATATCATCAATAGAGCTGCCAGAAAGGTCGCTGTCTATAGTAAGGCTAATGAATGGATCTTTCCAACCCTTCACATCAATAAATGGCCTCAGGTCGAGACGGCCTATGTTGCCATTCACGACAAAGCCTAAACCATCACCGAAAGTAATATCGCCGGAGAGGTCGATCTTATTGCGCTCTGTATCTGTAAAAATGCTTCCTTTGACATTATTTCCACTGTAAGTGCCGTTAAAATGAAGATTGTTGTAAAGGTAGTCTCTGAACACTACCGATTCAACATCTCCTTCAGCAACAACAGTGACCCCTGAATTATGAATGACAGAGACCTTTGCTTCTGCACGCATGGTTGTGTTACCCACGCCGGGCCCTTCTCCAATGATGTTCGCTACCTGTATATTGCCGGCGGTGACAGGCCCTTCAAATATGAGTCTACTGAAGCTGTCGGTCATGCGGCCTGTTCCCCTCATAGTAACGTCGCCTTGTTGAGTTAAAGCAGAACCGTCATACCTGAAATAGCCCAGTTTACCCTTTGCTTTCATCTGCAGCTTAATATCGCCCAACGCCAGCAGTTGTACAGGGGACTTATACTGAATTGCCCCGATACGGATAAACGCTTCCAGATCATCCTGGGTGATTTCCAGTGAACGTATATCTAAGTCGATGTCGCTATTGTTGAAATTGCTGAAATCGGCAACAGATCCTGACAGTTTAATCTGTGTTCCAGAGCCATAATGAAAGCTGAAACTGTTAATTTTTGCCATTGGCAGCTGCCCCGTAGCATCTACTTCGAAAGAAAAAGGCTTATCCAAATGTGCAAAGCGCTGTGAGAAGATAGCCACATCCTTAAAATCTGTCTGTTCGCTCTTCGCTTTGACTGAAAACTCTTTTGTTTTTCTGTTAAAACGTGCGCCTGTGACCTCTATACGTGTATTATTGAGTGCCAGTATAACCTTACCTGATGTTATAGTTTCTCCCTTTGCCAGGGCATCGGCCTTAAGATCGCTTATGGTAATCCCTGCATTATTTTCGGTAAAACTGAGTAGCCTCACAGCGGCCTGCATATCTTCAATGCTGAGGAAATCTGCTTTCCCACTGAAATTCAAATCGCGCACATCTATGTGGTTTGCATTGAACTGCCCGGGTGTTTGAGGGACCGAAAGGATGTTGTAACTGAGCCGTCCATCCTTCAACTCTACATCTTCAGCCATTATATGCCAGGATTTTTTTTCTTTTTTAACTGTTGTTGTATCCTTTTCTTTGGCAAAAGTGTCGATTATAAACTGGAAGTTGAAAGGATCGTCGGGTGTTTCACGGTAAATATCTGCCACAAAATTTTCCAATCCCACTTTACGGACAGAGAGCTTGTTCCTCAGGAGGTCCATTGCATGGATACGGACTGTTAGCTTTCCTGCATAGAGCAGCGTATCCTGCTGTTGATCTTCCACATAAAGCCCTTTCAGCTCAACGGTATTGAAGAGCCGGATACGAATACCTTCCAATCGGGCTTCGGTGCCGATGACAGGCTCTAATTTCTCCAACGCAAAATCGGCAGCATGTTTTTGTACAGCAGGAATGCTGAAAGAGATGAAAAGTATTATATTTACAAATATAATACTGATAACGACAATAGCGAGTATGCGGGCAAATTTTGCAACCAAATCAATATAAACGAATAGGTAATTTACAACGACTCTTTGTTGATGCAATATTACAAAAAAAGGAGGTAAGAGTGGAAGTAAGTGGAATTTTTAACCAAAAAATAAGGTTATTTGGACTTTTTCCACAAAAGTGAACTGTCTCCATAGCTAAGGAACCTGAAATAGTTGTTTAATGCATAGTCGTATATTTTGCGCCAATCGTCACCAACAAAAGCAGCGATTAGCAAAAGTAATGTGCTTTGAGGCTGGTGAAAATTGGTGATAAGAGCATCGGGGTAATGAAATTCATAACCGGGAACAATAATTATACGCGTGGCAGCAAGCAGACTGTCACTATGTGTACGCTCCAGATAATGGCGAATACTCCTAAGAGCATCTCCGGGGGTTATGCTTGCATTATCTATATCATTTTCATAAGGCTCCCACTGATTAACACTGAGCTCATGCATAGGCAATTCAGGATTATCATGTAGTTTCCTGCCTATATAGTAGAGGCTCTCCAGAGTACGCATGGAGGTAGTTCCCACCACAATGAGGCTTCCTTTGTTGTTAAGAATCTTATCAATGGTTGAAACGGGCACCGAAATAAATTCAGAATGCATCTCATGGGCGGCGACAGTACCCGATTTAACCGGTTTAAAGGTGCCTGCACCCACATGAAGGGTTACCTCTGCGGTTTGAATGCCCCTTTCCCTTATGCGTTCCAGTACTTCCGGAGTGAAGTGCAGACCGGCCGTTGGTGCCGCTACTGAGCCCTCTATCCGGGAATAGACTGTCTGGTAGGTCACATCATCCTTCGCTTCAGACGGACGATTAAGATAGGGAGGTATAGGCAGCTTCCCCGCCGCTTCAAGTATCTCCGAGAATGTATATTCACCGTTATTCCATGAAAAATCGACGATCGTTTCCTGTGCAGGGTTGCCGGTTTTTTGAGCTGTAAGCCTCACTACATCACCTTTCAGAGGGATATCCATTGTCAGTGGCCCGCTCTTCCATCGTCTGGCATTTCCGATCATACATTTCCAGGAACAGTGCTGCCGCTGCTGAAAACTCAGTGCATAGTCGGCCGGGTACAGAGGTGAAAGACAGAAAACCTCAATATGTGCACCTGTCTCCTTGCGGAAAAGAAGGCGGGCGTGGATTACCCGGGTGTTGTTGAACAGAAGCAGACTGTTGTCAGGCAGCTGACCTGGTAAATCGGCAAATGGCAACGATGTTATCCTCGAACCTCGGTAAAGCAAAAGCTTTGATGCATCTCTATGCTCAAGAGGGTATTTGGCAATTTTTTCATCAGGAAGAGTATAGTTGAAACGGGATATCTGCAGTTGTTGGATTTTATCCTTTTTCATTTTTTTACAATCGTAAAAACTATTTTTCGTAATTATTAATGCATTTATTCCACAAAATTAGTCAACTTTGCAACAGGTAACAAAATTATCACACCCTAAACAGGCTTTTCCATGGAAAATTTGCCTGAGGTACGGATTAATTACACCATAGAAAATGAACAAATTATCAGTAGGCGACAATGTACGTTTCCTCAACACAGTAGGCGGAGGAACAGTAAAAGGTTTTTTAAACAAGCAACTTGCGGTTGTGGAAGATGAGCATGGATTTGATGTGCCTGTACTTATATCGGAATGTGTGCTTGTGGAGTCAGCAGGAAACGAAAAGTTAGGGCAAGCCCCTGAGGATCAAACGGTATTGCAGAACAAAAAACCTTCTCAGGATAATATGGCTGTATCATTCAAACCGGTTGCTAAAACAGAGAATGCAGAGATCCCTGAAGAGACTCCTGAGGGAGAAAACATTACTGTATGCCTGGCCTTTCTGCCTACAGATATGAAAAATATTAACACTACACCTTACGAGTGTTATTTCGTGAACGACAGCAACTACTATCTCTTTTTCAACTATATGAGCAGAGAGAACAACTCCTGGAAAAGCCGTTACAGCGGCTCGGTGGAGCCGAATACCAAAATTTTCATAGAAGAGTTCGACAAATTTGAACTGAACAACTTAGAAAAGGTATGCGTGCAGTTTATTGCGTTCAAACACAACAAACAGTTCAGGTTCAAGAATCCATGTTCGGTGGAACTTCGAATTGACACTGTGAAGTTTTACAAGCTGCACTGTTTCCGCGAAAACGACTATTTCGAAGATGATGCGCTTATATATTATGTTATGCAGGACGACCTGCCTGTGAAGGAGATTCTTGTCTCTGCCGGCGACCTTGAGAGGATTGTAAAAGAGAAGGGACAGATAGAAAAACGCCCCAAAAGACAGCGCATCGAAAAAAGAAAAAAAAGTCCCGTAATTGAAATTGACCTGCATATTGATGAGCTACTTGATACCACAACGGGAATGAACAGTGCCGATATATTGGAGTATCAGTTAAAGAAGTTTAACGAAGTGATGAGTGAACACATAAACGATAAAAACCGAAAAATTGTATTTATCCACGGGAAAGGCGAAGGCGTTCTTAGAAATGCCATCATAAAGGAGCTGAAGAAGAATTATCCAAAATGTTATCATCAGGATGCTTCATTTCAGGAATACGGATATGGAGCAACAATGATAACCATTAAGTAATAAAACAGAGAACAAAATGAAAAGAGTTATCTTAATCTTTATGGCGTCGGTACTACTTACCGGCTGCGATCTCATTAGTAGAATCGGGGGTGCCTACCAGCTCTCTCAGAGCGAATACCGATACCATTCGCTCGATAATATACTTGTGGCAGGGATAAACTTGGGTAATGCCTCAAGCATATCGGTCTCAAACCTGGCATCCATAGCCACTGTCCTTGCGGGAGGCTCAAGCAGGCAGAACATACCTTTCAGCATGACGCTCAATATGGATGTAACAAACCCTAATACAGCAGCTGCTTTCCTTGATGCGCTGGATTACACAATTCTTATCAATGAGATGGAGTTTGCTACGGGAAAAATGGATATTCCTATCCGCATTGAACCGGGAGAGACAAAGGTGGTACCTATACCTGTTAGTATCGACCTGAAAAACCTGATGAACCGCTATTCGCAGGACAGGGTTACGAAGGAGATGAGTGACTTCCTGGGAATAACCCCCAACTCAACCTCAGTGACGGTGAAGCTGTGGCCTAAGCTTACAGTAGGCCGAAAACTTGTAAAAGTACCGGCCGCCATACCCATAATATTTAATTTTGGCGGGAAGGATTAGTCTATTTACGGCAGACACGTTGTCTGACGACATGGAATTGGATTGAACTTCGTAAGATGACCTCGGGATTGATTTTTTCAGGCATATGGTGTCTGACGACATGGCAATTGTAAAAGTGTTTGAAAACAGCTGTTTTGCTATTTCCCGGAATTGTTTTTATAGCTATCTTTGCGTAAATGATTTTCTAACTCTAATTCCACCTTATGCAATCAATTAAAGAGCTCTACAGGATAGGTAACGGACCATCGAGTAGCCACACCATGGGACCTAAAAAAGCAGCCTCTCTGTTTGCTGAAGCAAACCCCGATGCCGGGCGTTTTGAGGTGACACTTTATGGAAGCCTTGCTGCAACCGGAAAAGGTCACCTAACCGACATAGCTATATTAAGTGTACTTGAACCTGTTGCACCGGCCACCATTGAGTGGTTGCCAAAGACGTTCTTGCCTTTTCATCCTAACGGACTTAAAATAGAGGCATATGACAGCAACGGAGAGCTGATGGACGTGCAGACGGTATACAGCATAGGAGGCGGCACCCTTTCCGATGGAAAAAATACGATCGGACTCTCTGAAAACGAGGGAAAAGATATATATCCGATGACCACAATGACAGAGATAATGGAGTGGTGCGAAAGGACAGGCAAAAGCTATTGGGAGTACGTGGAGGAGTGCGAGGGAAAAGATATATGGGATTATCTGGGAAAAGTATGGGATGTAATGAAAGCATCCGTAAAGCGGGGACTCGATAATGAAGGGATACTGCCGGGACCGCTTAGCCTCCACCGGAAAGCAGCAAGCTACTTTATAAAAGCCAAAGGCTATAAGGCATCATTACAATCTCGCGGATTAGTGTTTGCCTACGCACTGGCGGTATCGGAAGAGAATGCCGCAGGCGGTGAAATTGTAACGGCGCCCACATGCGGCTCCAGCGGCGTGGTTCCTTCGGTGCTCTATCACCTTGAGCAGATTCGTGAATTCAGCAAAAACAGAATGCTGCGTGCATTGGCAACTGCTGGGTTATTTGGAAATATTGTAAAGAAAAACGCATCTATCTCGGGTGCCGAGGTGGGGTGTCAGGGAGAAGTGGGTGTTGCCTGCGCTATGGCTGCCGCAGCTGCCAGCCAGCTTTTCGGAGGTAGCCCCGCTCAGATAGAATATGCTGCCGAGATGGGACTGGAGCACCACCTGGGGATGACCTGCGACCCGGTTTGCGGACTGGTACAAATACCATGCATAGAACGAAATGCCTATGCTGCAGCGCGTGCGCTGGATGCCAACCTATACTCTTCGTTCACAGACGGAATTCACCGGGTATCGTTCGACAGGGTGGTAAATGTGATGAAAGAGACCGGGCACGATCTACCATCTTTATACAAAGAAACGGCAGAAGGAGGCCTTGCCAAAGGCCATACATTCACCTGAAAGTTTAATAAAACAAGCAAGCTCATTGCTCATAAGCTTATGCCAAAGGGCATACATTCACCTGAAGGCCGGAAATACGGGATATGACTGCAGTCACCGGTAACAACAGATTTTTTTTCCTCTGTTCATACTTTTCCCGGAATTTTACCGTTATATTAACGGTATTACGTAATTAAGCTGCATTGTAAAAAAAATGATAGACTATATTAAAGGCGATGTCGCCGAACTAACACCGGCCTCCGTAACATTGGAATGCGGAGGTATCGGTTACCAGATGAATATTTCACTGAACACCTACGGTGCCATTCATGAAAAGCCGGCAGCCAAACTCTATGTGTATGAATCTATTCGAGAAGACGCACATGTTTTGTTCGGCTTCATGGATAAACATGAACGGGAACTGTTCTTGCACCTTATAAGCGTTTCTGGCGTAGGGCCAAGTACGGCCAGGGTAATACTCTCATCGTTCAGCTCAAAAGAGCTGGAGGTTATTATCGCTAATGAAAATACAGCAATGCTGCAGACAGTCAAGGGTATAGGAGCAAAAACCGCACAGCGGATAATCGTGGATTTAAAAGACAAGATCAAGATAACCGATGAGAGCGGTATAGTTAAACCGTTTTCAAAAAGCGATCTGTCGGAGACAGGCCATGCTGCAGTCTCAGCCTTGGTGATGCTGGGGTTTGTTCAGACAGCCTCAAACAAGGTGGTATCAAAAATTATAAAAGAAGCACCCTCACTACCGGTAGAAGGTGTTATCAAAGAGGCATTGAAGAGATTATAACAACAGCTGGTTACGTAATACACATTTTTGAATTCAAGAATCGTATATTGCTGTTGTCTCTCTGAAAAAAACTGTTTACATATTACTCCTCTATATTCTGTTCCCCCTGAATGGAATGCCAGTTTATTTTGCTTATGCTAACAGCACAGTTTTACCGCCCGACAGCGTTGAGACTGGGCTCATGCCAAAAGATACTGCTGCCGTAACACTGCCTTTTAATCGGCAGGGGCTGCCTGTTAGACTGCAAAATCCTTCTAATGTTGTAACGGAAGTACGCTACGATTATCGCTCCAACCTCTATATCTTTGAATATAAGGTGGGTGATGCAGTGATAAACACTCCCGTCACCATGACTCCGAAAGAGTATATGGAATACCGGTCGCGACAGATGCAATCGGACTATTTCAGAGAAAAGAACTCCCTTAACCGTGACCGTTTAAGGCCATCCTCACGATACTCGTCACTCTCAGGTATTCGCAAAAGGACAAATCAGCCAGGGACAATTTTCGGCCCTGGGGGCATAAGGTTCACTGCACAGGGATCTGTAGAGATATCAGCTGGGATTAAACGGGATTTTACCGGTAATCCGGGCATTCCGCAACGGTCACGAGTAAGAAATATATTCGATTCAGACCAGCAGATAAAGCTAAATATGAATGCCAAAGTGGGGGAAAAGATAAATTTCGATATCAATTACAATACCGATGCTACCTTTGATGCAGATGCAAAACAGATAAGGCTTGCTTATAAGGGTGATGAAGACGAGATAATTAAAAATATTGAAGCGGGAAACGTTAACATGTCCACAACCAACTCGCTTATTGACGGCGGAGCAGCGCTGTTGGGCATAAAATCGGAACTGCAGTTTGGTAAACTGCGGGTAAATACGGTCATCTCTCAACAACAGTCGGAATCACAAACCGTTAATACCGGCGGTGGGGTACAAACTACACAATTTGAGCTTAACGCCGACAAGTATGATGAGAACCGCCATTTTTTCCTGGGACATTACTTCCGCGATACCTATGATAATGCATTGGCAAAGCTCCCTTATGTGCAGTCATCGGTATCCATAACAAGGATGGAGGTGTGGGTGACCAACAAACGAGGGGAGTATGACAGGGTTAGAAATATTATTGCATTTGCCGACCTGGGGGAACACAATAACATACATAACCCGATGTGGACAGCGCAAGGCTCGTCAGACGTTCCTGACAATATGTCCAACACCATGTATGGCGAGCTTGTCTCTAACTACCCCGGTGCACGCAATCTGAGTGAAACGGAAAACACCCTCCCCGGCAGCATCGTCCCGGGCACGGACTATGAAAAGCTGGAGAATGCGCGACTCCTGAGTCCCTCTGAGTACAAATACCGCCCTCAGCTTGGATATATCTCCCTTAACATGCCGTTACAGCCTGATGAAGTGCTGGCAATTGCTTACGAATACACATATAATGGCAGGGTGTACCAGGTGGGAGAGTTCTCCGGTGAAGTGGGAAGCGTTTCTGCAGGTAACGGCGACAGGCAAAAGGGTGCCCTGTTTGTTAAACTGCTGAAACCTGTTTCGTTCTCTCCACGGTCCCCGGCATGGGGGCTGATGATGAAAAACATCTACTCCATAGGATATGGAGCATACAATGTGCAAAAGGATCGCTTCAGGATGAATGTCACATACCAGAGCGATTCCTCAGGTATCTATATGAACTATCTACCAGGGAGTGGTGTAGACGACAAGCTGCTCCTCACCATAATGAACCTCGACAGGCTTGACTCACGCAATAATCCCAATCCCGACGGGATCTTCGATTTTCTTGAAGGCTATACAATAGACAGCGAAAACGGCTGGATTATATTTCCTGTTACTGAGCCGTTCGGGTCGCATCTGAAGAAAAAAATCGATAACGATGCCATTGCCCGCAAATATGTATATCAGGAGTTGTATGATTCAACGCTCACCGCAGCACGACAGGTCCCCGAAAGAAATAAGTTCCGTTTGAGTGGCGAGTACAGAGGCTCTTCCGCCCATGAGATAAACCTAAACGCAGTGAATGTGGAAAGGGGTTCGGTAAGGGTCACTGCCGGCGGTATCCCCCTTACCGAAGGTGTTGATTACACGGTTGATTATCTCTCAGGTATTGTAAGCATCATTAACCGTTCAGTTCTTGAATCGGGAACACCTGTGAGTGTAACTCTCGAAAACCGCCTTATGTCGCATCTGCAACGCAAGACACTGATGGGTATCAACCTGTTATACGATTTTTCAAAGGACTTTTCAGCAGGAGTCACGCTGATGCACTACTACGAGAAACCACTAATAATGAAAAGTGCTTACGGAGACGAATCTGCAAAAAATACGTTGTGGGGGGCAAACCTTTCCTACAGAAGAAAGTCGTATGCGCTAACCAACCTGATTGATATGCTGCCTTTTGTGGATGCTACAGCACCTTCTCAACTTTCGGCAAACCTGGAGTTTGCTCACTTGATTGCCGGACACTATAAAAACAGATACACGGGCGAATACTCCTATATTGATGATTTTGAAAGTTCATCGACGAGCATCGATCTTCGTACACCCTACTCCTGGTCACTCGCCTCCACTCCGCTTAACAACACGTCCTCAGGACTGTTTCCGGAGGCGGCACTCTCTAACAATACCGATTATGGAAAAAACCGCGCGCTGATGGCATGGTTCTATATCGATGGCATCTTCACCGGAAGGAATTCGAGCCTGACGCCTGCTCATATCAAAAACGATCACACCCAACTCTCCGACCACCGGGTAAGGGAGATATTTGAGAGGGAGATTTACCCCAACAGGGATGCCTATTACGGACAGCCAGCCACCATTCCTGCACTTAATATCTCCTACTATCCTAACGAACGGGGACCTTATAACCTTGATAGTAATGTGGACGGTAAAGGAAATCTACTCAATCCGGAACAACGTTGGGGTGGTATCACACGACGAATGGATACCCGCGATTTTGAGGCAGCAAACATTGAATATATTGAGTTCTGGCTGATGGATCCTTTTGTGAATGACACGCTCGGCACTTCAACAGGTGGCGACCTCTACTTCAACCTTGGTGATATATCGGAAGATGTGTTGAAAGACGGAAAAAAGTTTTTTGAGAATGGGTTGCCTGTTGATGGCGATACTACGGCAGTGGGATACACAGTATGGGGTAAATACCCGAAGCGGCAGTCCACAGTTTATGCCTTCGACAACTCTCAGGGGATGGAAGCACGACGGTTGCAGGATGTAGGGCTGAACGGACTGAGCAGTGAAGAGGAGAAAGTGTATCCATCATATGCCAACTACCTGAACGAACTTCGTCCCCGGTTATCGGGTGAAACTATTTCAGCAATGGAAGCCGACAGCCACTCACCGTTAAACGACCCTGCAGGGGACAAATTCCGCCATTATAGAGGGGCGGAACAGGATCGCATGCAGATGAGCATACTCGAGAGATATAAATATTTCAACGGCACTGAAGGCAATTCACTTGCATCTGATGAAGATGCACGCTATTCTTCAATATCGCGTTCCACTCCTGATGTGGAGGACATAGATAACGACAATACACTCAATGAGAATGAATCATATTATCAGTACAGGGTATCGCTTAGGCACGAAAATATGGAGACGGGAAGCAACTTTATTGTCGACAGGCGTGAAGTGAGCGTGAGATTGCGGAACGGACAGGACGGGAAGGTCAATTGGTACCAGTTTAAAATACCTGTCAGGGATTATCAGCAAAAGATTGGCAATATAAATGGGTTCAACAATATCCGGTTTATGAGAATTTTTCTTACCGGCTTTGAAGAACCTATCTTTCTAAGATTCGCCACACTTGAACTGGTACGTAGTGAGTGGAGAAGTTACACGAAAGATCCTGTAACAGGAGGAGAAGTCACAGGCACAGGTAGCCTTGACATTTCAACAGTGAACATTGAAGAGAACGGCAATCGCACACCGGTAAATTATGTTTTGCCTCCGGGGGTTACACGTATTCTTGATCCGGGACAACCTCAGCTCAGACAGGAGAATGAGCAGTCGCTTTCTATAAAGGTACAAGATCTTGAGCCGGGGGCCTCCAGGTCGATCTACAAAAACAGTATGTATGATATGCGCCGCTATAAAAGGCTGCAGATGTTTGTACATGCGGAGCAGCTGCCGGAAGTCCCCGGCACATTACAGGATGGGGATCTTTCAATATTCTTGCGTCTGGGGTCGGACTACAGGGATAACTTCTACGAGTATGAGATACCTCTGCTAATTACTCCTGAAGGGCAGTACAGCACCAATAGCCCGACCGGGCAGAAGACGGTATGGCCACTGGAAAACATGTTCGATTTTCCTCTTGAGCTGTTCACCGGCCTGAAGCTGGAACGTAATGCAGAAAAACACCGTAGTGGTGGTGCTGACTATTATATCCCCTACTCGCTTTACGACCCGGATAAACCGGGAAACAGGATAACCATTATTGGTAATCCTTCGCTGGCAGAAGTGAAGGTGATGATGATTGGCATCAGGAACCATTCTGACAGGAATCAGTCGGGGGAAGTATGGATAAACGAGCTACGCTTAAGCGAGTTCGATGAAAAAGGAGGTTGGGCGTTTCAGGGAAATATGCAGCTGGCACTGTCAGATATCGGTACTGTCGCCTTCTCTGGAAGAAAAGAGACAGCCGGCTTTGGTGCTCTCAGCAGGAGCCTTTTGCAACGACGCAACGATGACTATTTATCAATGCATATGTCTTTTAATTTGGAGTTAGGACGTTTTCTTCCAAGGCAGGCAAAGGTGACGGCACCGTTTCAATACTCCTATTCAGACCGGACATGGACCCCGCTCTACGACCCATTTAACAGAGATATCCTGCTCTCCGAATCATTGAAACAGTCCAAAAACAGGCATCATCGCGATTCTATTCAAAACATCTCAACTACAAGTTCTATAAACAAAAGCATTAGCCTGAGCAATGTAAAAGTAAATATCAGTAGTAAAAACCCGATGCCATACGATCCGGCCAACTTAAGCTTCACCTTTGCCAGGAACATTAATGAACTTCACAGCCCTGATACCGAGTACGCAACGGTACTCGATTACCGGATACAGGCGGACTACGAGTACTCCCCTTTAATGAAATCCCTGGAGCCTTTTAAAAATATAAAAGACAACTCCGGATGGCTGAAACCGGTTAAAGCGCTATATTTTAATTTACTCCCAAACAACATCAGAGCAGGTTCACTGTTAGTGCGTAATTATCAGGAGAAACAGCTCCGGAGCCTCAATGCCCAAGGAGATGGAACAACACAGTCGCAACGGCAATACCTTTCGTTTAGCCGCAATTTCTTTTGGGACCGGGATTTTTCCATCACGTGGGATCTGACGAGAAACCTGAAAGCATCGTTTCATTCGGGTACGATAGCCGAAATTGAAGAGCCTTATCTGCAAGTGAATAAAAAGATTAACCGGAGCGATTATGAAATATGGAAGGATTCTGTGATCCACAGTATACGTGAGCTAGGGAAACCACTCAACTACGAGCAGGCGGCCAACGTTACATATATCCTCCCGTTCGCTCATATAGCACCGCTTGACTGGATCAGTTCGAGTGCAGCATATAACTCCCGCTACCGGTGGGAACGCGGAGCTGTTGTCGATGATGAAAATACAGGCAACTTTCTACAGAACGATTTTGCACTTTCAGTAAACAGCAGGTTCAACCTGGTGTTGCTATACAATAAGATTCCTTTCCTGCAGAAGGCGAACAGTATTTTTAACGGAGGGGCGGGACCTATGCAGGCGGACATCTCTCCGGCGGAAGGAAGTACTCCCGGTTACGACATTGCAAGTTATGCCATGAGAGCAGTGATGATGGTTCGCAGTATCAACCTGAATTTTGGATACATGACACGTACCAGCCTGCCTGGATATGATAAGATGATTGGCGACATTTTCGGCCAACATAACGGTGCTGACGGGCTGCTTCCCGGATTGGGGTTTGCCTTCGGATTTGATGGCGGAAAGAGATTCATAGAGAGAATGAAAGAAGACAACCTATTGGTAATAAACAAAAACAATATTACACCCGCCATAAGTAACCGGACAAAAAATATGAGACTGGAAGTTTCCCTGGAACCTTTCCCGGGATTAAAAATCGACCTTAACGCTCTCTACGAGGATAATCGGCGTACAGAATTTCAATTTATGTTTGAGGAGATGCCTGTGGTTCACGGTGGCAGTTTTGCAATGACTACCATCTCCCTCTCATCAGCATTTGAAAACCAGAGAGCAGGTAAAAACTACTTCTCAAGTACATTCGAGAGGTTTCGGAAAAACAGGGAGGCTATCGCATCAAGAGTAAGGGGCCAATATGAACTTTCACACTACCCTTCCAGTGGATTTCTGGCTGGAAGCAGCTACGCAGGACAACCGTTTGACCCGGCAACAGGTGATGTTAACATTAACTCAGCCGAGGTGTTAATCCCTTCATTACTGGCAGCATATACAGGCAAGGGTCCTAACAGCGTGGAGCTTACCGCCTTTCCCGGCATGAGGTCGCTGTTACCAAATTGGGACATATCGTTCGACATGATGTCAATATTGCCTGAACTGGGTGAGCATGTGAAGTCGTTAAACCTTGTTCATCAATACATATCGCATTACCGTGTTGGTTCGTTCTCATCTTATCTCAGCTGGGTGCCGGCAAACGATGATGGTGACCTGGGTTACATACGTGACGCCCTCTCAGGATCTCCTATCCCCTCAACACCATACGATATCTCAGCGGTAACCATTACAGAAAGCTTTCACCCGCTTATTGAGGCAAACAGCATACTGAGCAACAATATGAATGTAAGCCTGAGGATAAATAGGACAAGGGCGCTGAACCTGAATATCCCTTCATACAGGATAGTGGAGATGAATGATAACGATATTGTTGTTGGAATAGGCTACCGCATTGCCGATTTTAACCGGATAGCAGGATTCGGGTCAAACTCAATGCAAAGGGTCAGAAACAGTCGGTTGCCGGGAATAGCTGGAGAGAAAGGCCAATCTCACGCCTCCAAAACATTCAGTAACACTCTGAATCTCCGTTTCGATGTCTCTCACAAAACCACGAGTGCTCTTATCAGAAAAATTGAAGACGGTTTTACTCAGGCTACAAGCGGAATAAAGACCATAACTATACGTTTTACTGCAGATTACGAATTAAGCAGGGCTCTAACACTGCGTGCATTTTACGACAAGTTGATAAATACACCACTTGTTTCATCATCATCCTATCCGGGAGCAACAACAAATGCGGGGGTAAGTTTGCGGATAAACCTTATTCAATAGCCGGGTTCATCGGGGTTGAAGCATTGAAACTGGCAGAGCGAAGTATTGAAACTGGCTAGGTATAACATTGAAACAATCTGTATGAAGTATTAAAACTGGCTGGGTGAAGCATATTCATATAGAAAGATGGTTTACCCGGCAACCAAAAATCATACAAAGGTGTTATATGAAAAAAGAGATGGCTGAGAAATACTGAAAATTAGAATAAAAACCGCTATTTTATCTTAATTAATGTTGCAAAACGGGCTTTCCTGCGTTTTTTTTTAATTTTAAGAGGATATGTTAAACAAAAAAGTCGTTTATTTGTTAAATTAAAATGAACAAAGACGATCTTTGAAATAAAATAGTCACTTATAAAAAGAGGTTAGTAAAGAAAGTACAGTATGAAAAAATCGACTATATGGTTGGTTGCCGTTGTTATGTTCACCACTTTTTTAGCTTTACTGTTTCTGCAGGTAAGATACATGAGGACAAGCATGGATATCCGCACCAAACAGTTCGATGAGCAGGTAAACAGAAGCTTGTACAACGTGATGAGGGATCTTGAGCAGGATCAGACACGCGATTACCTGGAGCAGGATATGATTGAATCGGAAAACAGATATTCACAGTATTCCGCCCCGCAGATGTCCCCAAATATTTCAGAGCAGAAAACAGGTGCAGCAATAACACAACCCGGAGGAAGTGATACAAGAATAAGGCTGAACGCACCACAGCAGTCGATGCGGCCGGATCAGCAAAGGGAGAGGGTGTTTTTATCACCCAGCCAGGGCTTAAGCACAATCTCAAAAACCCAGTATGATATGCAACAGTCGTTGTCGAAGCGATATCTTCACGAGCGCTCATTACTTGATGAGGTTATTTTTAAAATAATGAATCGTGCCAGTAATGAGCCTATTGAAAAAAGAATCGATTTCAACAAGGTTGAACAATATATTCGTTACGAGCTGTCATACAATGGATTGAACGAACCATTCAGTTTTCAGGTAGTGAATTACAACAATAAGGTGGTTTTTTCTTCTCCCGGCTTTTCGACAAAATACAAAGATGCGATTTACACTCAAATTCTGTTTCCTAACGATCCACCGGCAAAATTAAACCAGTTGAGGGTTTATTTTCCAACTAAAAGGAATTATGTGTATAGTGAACTTTCCTTTTTTATACCATCGCTAATATTCACGTTTATACTACTGATAACGTTTATATTTACGATAGTATCACTGTTCAGGCAAAAGCGTTTGTCTGAGATGAAGAACGATTTTATTAACAATATGACGCATGAGCTGAAGACGCCAGTCTCCACCATCTCGCTTGCCACGCAGATGCTTAAGGATGAGTCTATCCTTAAGTCGCCCGAAGTGTTCAAGCATGTCACGGGAGTGATACATGATGAGACCAAAAGGCTCAGCTTCCAAGTAGAAAAGGTGTTGCAGATGTCGCTTTTCGACAAGCAGAAGACAACTCTGAAGATGAAAGAGATAGATGCAAACGACCTGGTGGTGAGTGTTGCCAATACTCATGTGCTGAAAGTGGAGAAGTTGGAAGGCATTCTGGACATTGATCTTCAGGCTGAAAAGTCCACAATACGCGTGGATGAGATGCACTTTACCAATGTGCTTTTCAACATCCTGGACAACGCGTTGAAATACAGAAAAAAAGATGTTCCGCCTGAATTGATGATCCGTACACGCAACGAAGGGAACAAAATCATTATTACCATTGAGGATAATGGAATCGGGATGAGGAAGGAAGATTCGAAAAAGGTATTTGAACGGTTTTATCGCGTTCCTACCGGCAACAGGCACGATACAAAAGGATTCGGACTGGGGCTGGCATACGTGAAAAAGATCGTAATAGACATGAATGGCACAATACGTGCCGAAAGTGAATTAGGTAAAGGCACCAAATTTATAATTAGTTTACCCGTAATAACACAAAAATGATATGGAAGAGAAGTTAAAAATTTTTTTATGCGAAGATGATGAGAATCTTGGCATGTTGCTCAGAGAATATCTCCAGGCAAAAGGGTTTGATACCGATCTGTTTCCCGATGGGGAGGCCGGTTTCAAAGGATTCGTGAAAACAAAATACGATTTGTGCATCGTTGACGTAATGATGCCTAAGAAAGACGGCGTAACGCTTGTTAGAGAGATAAGGACTATCAACACTGAAATACCTGTGATCTTTTTAACGGCCAAAAATATGAAAGAGGATGTACTTGAAGGCTTCAAAGCCGGAGCCGATGACTACATTACCAAGCCGTTCAGTATGGAAGAGCTGGTTCTTCGTATTGAAGCTATCATTCGCCGTGTGAAAGGCAAAAAAAGCAAGGAGCAGCAAGTATACAACTTTGGTACGATGACCTTCGACACTCAAAAGCAAATTCTTAATATCGGCGACATCCAGACAAAACTGACAACCAAAGAATCGGAGTTGTTGTCGCTCCTATGTGCTCACGCTAACGATATTTTAGAACGCAACCATGCACTGAAACAGATTTGGGAAGAGGATACATATTTCAACGCACGCAGTATGGACGTATATATCACTAAACTGCGCAAACTGCTAAAGCCAGAACCCAACATCGAAATCATCAACATTCACGGAAAAGGGTACAAGCTTATTGTTCCTACTGAAGAAGGTGATAACGTAGAATAACAAGAGTGCAATTTTCACTCTCTATAAGAGGCCGTTCTGAATGGAATGGCCTCTTTATATTAATAATTTTTTACCCTAACAGAAGAGTAACAGAAATATATTGTTTACATTTGCAAAAAAAGAGGCCCATTTACAGTCAATAATATGATTTAAAATATTTATGATTTTGAAATATCTATTGGCAGGCGTGAAAATATTGAGAAAAGAAGAGTAATTTGAAAAATAGAGTCAGATATGAAGAGTAACAAAAGAAAAATGGCGAAAACGCTTAAGGTTATCGCCACAGATCGTAACAGAACTAATATTCTGCGTGAATGGGAACAAAAGACTATTGCATACCTTGTGCAAAAGGTGCCTTCCCGGATCACTTCCGACGGTCTTACTGCCATCGGCTTCTTCGGAAACCTTCTGGTTGCTTCAAGCTTTGTATTGGGAGCTTATCTGAATCGTTACTGGCTGCTTATGTCATTGTTAGGTTTTGTTATAAACTGGGTAGGCGATTCGCTCGACGGGCGGCTTGCATACTACCGGAACAAACCACGCAAATGGTACGGTTTTTCTCTTGATGTGTCAGTGGACTGGGTAGGTACCTTCCTGATTGGATTAGGTTATACCATCTATGCCCCCGGGATATGGAAATATGCAGGATTTTTCTTCGTTGTGTTCTACGGATGGGAAATGATTACCGCCCAGTTGCGTTATAAGATAGGCGGCCAGTATTCTATAGACTCCGGTATCTTTGGCCCTACCGAGGTGAGATTATTGCTGGGAACCATTATCACGTTAGAGGTATTTATACCCGGTTCCATTCAGTACCTTGCAACCGCTGCCTGTGTTTTTCTACTTGTTTCGAATCTGGTTGAGACACGTAAACTGCTTATACTGGCCGACAAACAGGATATTGCAGATCGCCGGAGAAAAGAAGAGGAGCGCAAAGCAAGAAGAATTGAAAATGCATAAACTGACGCGTTTTATTCAGTAGGAAGATAATTACAAAACCTTTCAGTAATCTGATTATCCTCCCAAAGAGTATTACTCTGGGGAAGTGGTTTCGAGGAAATCCACAACCCTGGCATATGCCTGTGCATGCAAGTCAACTTTCGGCTGCAAACACAAAAATATCAACCAAAAATCCCTACCTTTGTGAAACTATTCAGTTAAACAAAAATAACGGTTTAGCGATGGCAATATTTGTTTTGCATGAAAATACAAAAGCAAACCAAATATTTTGAATTAATAGAAAAGTATCGAAATGACACATTCAATGACAGGATACGGCAAAGCAGTTGTCGAACTCCCTAACAAAAAAGTAACTGTCGAGATTAAGTCCTTGAACAGCAAGCAGTTTGATCTATCTATACGTATGCCGGCAGTTTACCGGGAAAAAGAGATCACACTGCGAAATAACCTTTCACATAGCCTGGAACGAGGTAAGATCGATCTTAATATAAATGTGGATGTTATCTCCAGGGATGTATCCTCAAAGATAGATTTCAATACACTGAGCCAGTATCACAGAGAAATAAGGGACCATGCCCTCGAAATGAGCGTTTCTCCTCCCCAGGACTGGTTCTCAATACTATTACGCCTTCCTGATGTAATGAAACAGGATACGGAAGAGCCCGACAATGTGGAATGGGAATCTATAGGGAAAGCAATTGAACGTGCAGTAGATGATGTCATTGCCTTTCGCAAACAGGAAGGGGAGATGCTGGCGAAGGTACTGACTGAAAAAATTGAACGGATTAGCGCCCTGCTTATTGCAGTAGAACCTTTTGAAACAGAACGCGTTGATAAGATAAAAAGTAGAATCTATGACGAACTTAACAACCTTGAAGGGATTGAATTCGACAAGAACCGTTTTGAACAGGAGATGATCTACTACATTGAGAAGCTGGATGTGAGCGAGGAAAAAAACCGCCTTGCCCATCATCTTAAATATTTCACAGAAACGCTAAACGGCTCACGTTCCCAGGGTAAAAAGCTTGGGTTCATTGCCCAGGAGATAGGGCGCGAGATAAACACCCTGGGTTCCAAATCAAATCAATCGGATATGCAATGTATTGTTGTGCAGATGAAGGATGAGCTGGAGCAGATTAAGGAACAGGTTTTAAATGTATTGTAAAGAAAGGTAGAGAAGCAGAGAAGCAGAGAAGCAGAAGCTATTTATGACACAATTAATAATAGTTGTGGCTCTACCGGAAAAAGTAATAAAATGGCCAAACTAATCATTTTTTCAGCACCTTCAGGCTCAGGTAAATCGACACTTGTGCGTTTTCTTTTGTCACAGGGACTGAACATTCAGTTTTCCATCTCGGCTACCAGCCGCGAACCACGCGGGGATGAGAAAGATGGTGTAGAATATTATTTCCTGTCACCCGACGAGTTCCGCAGGCGCATAAACAACAACGAGTTCCTAGAATATGAGGAGGTTTATGACAATAAATTCTATGGTACTCTGAAAAGCGAGGTGGACCGCATTCTAGAAGAAGGCAAGAATGTGGTTTTCGATGTTGACTGTGTAGGTGGGCTCAACATTAAAAATATATACAATAACCAGGCATTGAGTGTTTTTATTATGCCTCCGTCGGTAGAGGTACTACGCGAAAGGCTTGAAAAACGAGGTACCGACGAACCGGAAGTCATTGAGAACCGGTTGGCAAAAGCTGAATATGAAATGAGTTTTGCTCCGCAATTCGATGTAATAGTGAGCAATGACGATTACGACAAGGCAAGGGCTGAGATTCTGAAACTGGTCACCGACTTTATTGAAGAGTGATTTTTCTGGCCCTGTTCCCGATCAATTCATTTAATATTTAACTGAATCATATTAAAAAAGCATACGCATTATGATCAGAAGGTTATCCATAATTTTCGCGGCCTGTTTTCTCTCTTTCTCTCTCTTCCCGCATTCACTGGAAAAGGAGACCCGCACATATGCGGTGAAGGATGGACGGGAGCTTAAACTGGATCTGTACAGATCAGATTCTGCCGCCTTATTGCCACAGCCATGCCTCCTTTTTGTTTTTGGAGGCGGGTTTAAAGAAGGGGAAAGAGATGCAAAAATATATTCTTCTTTCTTCAACTATTTCGCCAGCAAGGGATTTACAGTAGCCTCTATTGATTACCGCCTGGGGATGAAGGGGCAAAAGGCCCCGGGTTTATTTAATTACAAACCAATTCAAAATTCCATTTCACTGGCTGTAGCCGATCTATATTCTGCGACAAGTTATCTGCTGGAAAATGCCGAAGAGCTTTATATAGACCCTTCGCTCATAATAATCAGCGGATCAAGTGCAGGTGCCATCACTGTTTTACAAGCAGATTACCGTGAACGCGACAACCATCCCTCAGCCAGTGTGCTGCCTGACAATTTCAGATATGCAGGTGTGATTGCCTTTGCAGGCGGAATCTTTAGTACTGAAGGTGTACCGTCGTACGCAAAAAAGCCTGCTCCCACTCTTTTCTTTCACGGCAGTGCCGATAAGCTTGTACCATACGACAACATTCGATTATTCAATATTGGCATGTTCGGATCTAAATCGCTGGCGAAGAGATTCCGTGAGGAACATTATCCATATATTTTCTACAGCATGGAAAATATTGGACATGAGGTGTCGGGTTATCCCATGGAAGAGTTTCTGCCCGAGATAGAACAGTTTATAAATGATATGGTGTTCGACCGCAGACAACAGATGATAGATATAAACTATAAAGATATTCTGCGAAAATCGGACACTTCTACAACTCCGGACAGCTATTACGACTGAAATGCTTGCGTTGCCAGGATAGAAAATCACAGTACTCACCATATGGTTCATGCATAGCTACCTGAACCCGATTGCAACACTGGGAACTTGGACATGCGTCTGTGGCATAGTCTGGTAAACTTATGGCAGATATTCAGTAAGAGACAATCGGGAAAAAAATGTGCTTTTAAGGCTCGACGAATTTGCCAAAGGTACAATTCCGCTGCAGGATGGCATCCATCACCCAATTGGTACGGGCAGCAGATACACCTGTACTAACAGGCATAAGCCCGTCTCCGTTTATATAGTCAACGATACTTTTAATGAGGTAATACTGAATATTCTCAGGATTCTCTTCGTGATATTCCTTCTTCCCTTTGTCAGTTTCCAAAAGTATTGGGGTAAACATAAAGGTTGAGAATGAGCCCTTGCCTTTAGTTCCAGTAATATCGATCTTATCGGTGCGGGTGTTTCCCGGTGCAACAAAGCTCCAGCTGCCGCTGCCCAATATACCGGATTTAAACCGGAAGGCTGCTGTGACGGTATCTTCAACCTCATACAGATTTTTCACATTAGTACTGAAGCCGTGTGCATCGGTGATCTCACCAAACAAATAATCAAGCAGATCGAACTGATGTGAAGCAAGATCGTAAAAATATCCGGCGCCGGCGATCTCTTTCTTCACTCTCCAGGGCAGACTATCCCGATTATAATCATCTGCGTAAGGTGGAATGGCAAATCGGATTTGCACGTTAGATATATCTCCAAGCAATCCATCATCGATCAACTGTTTCACCCTGAGAAAATAAGGGAGGGTGCGACGGTAATAGGCAACGAAACAGGGGACTCCGGTCTCTTCTGACACACGACATATCCTAAGTGCTGATTCGTGCGAGGCAGCCATTGGCTTTTCTACATATACCGGTTTTCCGGCCCTCATTGCCGCAATGGCGTACTCCTCATGCGATGCAGGTGGTGTTGCTACATACACCGCATTAACCCCGGGATCGTTGATCAGATCATATGCATCGTCATACCATTTGCCGATTCCGTGCCGCCGGGCATAATCTTGCGCTTTTTCCGCATTACGGCGCATCACTGCTACCACATCCGATTCCTCTACTTTTCCGAAGGCCGGGCCGCTTTTTTTTTCAGTTACGGATCCACAGCCGATGAAACCCCAATGTACCATATTAACAATTAATAAATTTTATCTTTGAAATATCAACCATCAGTAAAATCATTTATGAGTCCTATTTTAATTGTTGTTTGAGTCCACTTTAATAAGTCGTTTTGTAAAAATATAATATTTGATTTTCAAGTGATGAGTCCTCTCCGAAAACCTCAAAACTCAATTTTATTGGCTTGCAACTTATTGAAAATCAATGTTCATCTTGTGAAATTTTCAAGAAAAAAGACTTATCGGAGGAGACTCAGTGATTATAATGTCAAATATTCTATTTTGAGACTTTTTCAAGCAGATCTTGCTTAAAAATTGTTCTCTTTCTGTAAGAGAATATGCCCAGAATGCCAATCATAAGAAATGCGATGGCAATGTACAAAAAAACAGACGTTGTACTTTCTGTTTGCCCATAAGAGTGCATACCGCTCAGGAAATAGTTTACCCCGAGGAAAGTCATAAGTACTGAAGAAAATGCAAATACCGACAGCAAGTTAAAGATCCATTCGTTATCCCACTTTTTAATTAGATGTATATGTGTAACTATTGAATATACTACAATTGTTATAAGTGCCCATGTCTCCTTGGGGTCCCAGCCCCAGTACCTGCCCCACGATTCGTTTGCCCATACAGCACCCAGAAAAGTACCGGTCGCCATCAGAGCAAGCCCCGCCAGAAGCGACAGGTTATTGATAATTGTCAGTTCTCTGATACGGTATGATAGAAGCATACTCTTCTTAGTGAAAGTCATTATTAATAGATTGGTGATACCAAGCAAAAAGCTGATACCAAAAAATCCGTAGGCCCCCACAATCACCGCCACGTGAAACATCAGCCATGGCGATTTCAGTACCGGTACCAGTGTGTCTATTTGCGGATCCATCCAGTTGAGGCCTGAAACAAAAAGGATGATACCACCGAAAAGGGTTGCCAGGGCAAGCGTGATGGTGCTCTTCCGGCCAAAGATAAGTCCCGCCAGTACCGTTGCCCAAGCTACATAAACCATTGTCTCGTAAGAATTGCTCCAGGGAGCATAACCGGAGATATACCACCGCATTCCCATACCATAAATATGTATAAGAAACACCAGCAGTGTCCCTCCTATAAACAGTGCTGAGGCATAACGAATCCACTTTCGTTCGTTCAGCATTAGCATAAATGCAAGCATCAGAAGAATTCCGCCAAAGAGAAAATAACCTTCTTTGCAGTGATTAAAAATATTCAGATGGTTATAACGGATTTCGGCCTCAAGTTTTTTAGGGTTGATAAGCGAGGCTTTGTCGTTCTTCCGTTGATACTCTTCAATCAAATCGAGCACCCTGCCGGGTTTGCTCCAATCACCGCTACTGAGCGAGTGTGTAACTTCCGAGAGGTACCATGCGAATGTGTTTGTTATAAAAAGTGAGTCTTTTTCGTTGAAAACAGATAGATTGCCGCCCGGAGCATACCATGTGTGAGAAGAGCCGTGAGGATTGGGAAAGATGCCCGGCATAGCACCGTTAAACAACTGATATAAAATGTTTACCCTTTCATCAAGCTTTAACAGGTCTTTATCGAAAGTACTCCGTTCACCTGCCGGTTTATGATATATCTCCTGCAGTTGAGGCAATAGCCGATAGTCTCCCCTATGATCAAAAAAATGATAGTAAGCAACATGTTCTACCGGCAGGTTATACCGGTCACTGATCTGTTCGTTTGCCATGGAGATAACTGGTACCTGCATCCACATCTGCGGCTGTGCAATCAGGCTCAGAAGGAACTGGTCGGAGTTGAGATTGCCATATACCGGTTTCTTATATATTTTTCGTAATATCTCTGATGAAAAAGTGTTCATAGGCATCACGCGCCCGTGAAACTGTACCGGCAATGCACCAAACCTTGCCGCATGTTCCTGCGGTATGGTATTTTGCTGTATCTCTTCAATCATATGGCTACCTGGCAGCTCCTGTCCCTGGCTTACCATGGTAATCAGTACCATAGTGAGCGTCATCACGGTTTTCCTTGCACTCTCCCTTGTCTCCTTAAGCTGTCTTGCAAGTTTTCTGAAATGTGAACCGGGAAGAATGAACATAAGGATGAAGCCAAACACAAGAATGAGGTAACCTGTATAGGTGATAGTTCGTCCAGCCACATCACTGTTGACCGAAAGGATAGTACCTTTCTCATCGTGATCGTAAGAAGCTTGGAAAAATCGATATCCTTCTAAATCAAGCACGTTGTTCATAAACAGTTTCACCTCCCTCACTTCACCATTGATATGTATCAGCAGATCGCTCTCGTAAGATGATGGGCTTTCAGATCCTGGATAACGGATAATCCTGAATTCGGCAAGTTCCAGCACAAAAGGCATCCTCTCGGTCTTAATTCCATTTGATGTATGCATCATCATTGTGTCTGCCTTTTCACCCTCACGGATATGTATCTGCCCCTCTTTCCCGAACAGGAAAGTAACTAATGCGCCCGCAAGGATGACTACAAGAGCTAAATGAACCACAACCATTGCCCATCTTTTCCTTTTGATGAAATTTTGACGAATAAGAATAAGGATGAAGTTAAGCACCAACAGGAACTGCAGTAAGATAAACAGTGGTGAGTAGTATATAAGCATTTTGGCTGCCTCGGTACCCATCTGTTTTTCCAAAATCGTAGCTGTTGCCAAACCAATAGCATAAACAAACAACAGGGTAATGGTTGCCTTATAGGAGGTAAGAAGTTTCAGTAATCTGTCCATGCCGTAATTATTGATACAAAATGTTACAAGCTTGTTTTACTTTTGCTTTAAACAGATAAACTGAAGCCAAGCTTGACTGAAATGGTTGCTATAACTCATTTATCCAGTGATAAAAAATGAGTGAAAAATCCGATTTCTTTCACTCATTTTTCATCAAACCGGAAACAGTGAAGCGGCCTCAGGCCTCTTCCCATTGTTTACGAAGTAACTCAAGAGCCGCGGGTACTACCACTTTACGGTCTCCCTGGCAACCACACTCGAAACTGACATATTTGTCGTATCCGATCATTTTCAGCCCTTTAAAACCGTTAACATAGTTATCAGCTTCTCCATCTTCTCCGGGCATGCTGCGGCGTTTGCGGCTGGCAACATGCACATGCTGCAGATGTTCGCCAGCTGAGATAAACGCTCCCATATCGGAGTTCTCCTCCCAGGTCATATGCCAGAAATCGCCCATGCATTTCACACCCGGGTTATTGATATCGCGGCAAATGGATGCAGCATCGCCTACCTGGCGCAGGTAAAAGGCCTCTCTGCGATTGAGCGGCTCCAGGATGACGGTGGTTCCCTGTTGCTGTGCAAAGGTACCCATTTCTTCGAACTGCTCACAGAGAAAATCGCGTGTCTCCTGATTATGGGGCATAACGGGAACCTGGCTGTTGAATGCCGGAACTATGATGACGCCGATAGATCCCAGTTCCCCGGCGGCAATAATAAGGTCCTCCATCGTGTTACGGCATTGCTTACGGACGGCAGGAT
>NZ_DIQL01000009.1:0-8443 GCF_002427225.1 Proteiniphilum sp. UBA5463
TAATTTATGAGGCAAAAACAATTATTAAAGGCAGGTTCAATAGTGAAGCTTCTCATGGTTTCGCTTTTGATGTTTGTTACAAGTCAGGTCTTCGCACAAATTACCATTAATGTGCGAAACAGACCTTTACGCGAAACTTTGAAAGAGATTGAAAAGGTGAGCGAATACAAGTTTTTTTACAATGAGTCGCTTAAGGGGTTAGAGAAAAAAAGCACCACCAGGGTAACTAATTCCGGTATTGACGTTGTTATGCAACAATTACTTGCAGGAACAAATATTACGTACAGAAAGAATGAAAACAACATTATTGTATTAATTGAAAAAGATAATGTTAGTCAAAAAAGTATCACTGAAGATCAAAATAAAAAAACAGCCATTAAAGGCCATATTGTTGATGCTGCCGGAGAACCGATCATCGGCGCAACAATTATTGAAAAAGAAAATCCATCGAATGGAACAGTCACCAATATGGATGGTGATTTTACTCTCGAAGTGTCTTCCGGTAGTATATTGATTGTTTCATACATTGGTTATCGAAACGAAGAGGTGCCTGTAAGCGGGCGCTCATCCTTCAACATCACGATGCAGGAAGATACAAAAACATTGGAAGAATTGGTAGTTGTAGGGTATGGGGTGCAAAAAAAAATCAACCTGACCGGTTCGGTAACATCCATTAATACAGATGATATTAAAGACCGTGTTCAGCCCAATGTTCTGTCAGCCATCCAAGGTGCGGCTGCAGGTGTTACGGTTATATCCCGTCCGGGACAAACGCCCAGTATTAATTTTCGTGGACGAGGAAATCTGGGAACCTCAGCACCTCTATATGTAATTGATGGAGCTATATCTGACGCTTCGTTTTTTGCGAACTTAGATCCAAACAGTATCGAATCAATCTCTTTTCTGAAAGATGCTGCTTCATCGGCAATTTATGGATCACGTGCCGCCTACGGAGTTGTATTAGTAACCACAAGACAGGGAAAACAGGGCAACGTAAATGTCTCTTATAGCGGATATTACGGATTTAAAACGCCTACATACGAACCTAAATACGTAAACTCATGGGAATATGCCGAACTTTTCAACGAAGCAAAATTCAATTCTAATCCGGCGGGAGGGAAAAACCAGGGATTTTCAGATGATGAAATTAAATGGTTTAAAGATGGTAGCAAACCAGATCTGTATCCGAACACAAACTGGGCAGATCTAATTTTCAAGGATTATGCACCAACGACCCAGCACTCATTAAGCTTTAACGGTGGAAGCGAAAAGATCAGATATTATACAGGGTTGGGATATTTATATGACACCGAAAGCTTTAAGAACCGGAACAATCAACGATATAATCTGAATCTGAATGTTTCTTCAGATTTAACAAGCTGGCTTACTTTCAATGGGAAAGTGAAATATATTCAACGTACCAGACGAGTTGATGGAGGAACCCCATCAATGGCCAACATGTTGATAGTACCATCAACTTTTGTAGCAAAGCAATCTAACGGCGATTGGGGATCTATAAATGCAGGACAGCTGGCAAGCGGTACATTTATCGGCGGCAACCCGTTGCGTTCTTACGGTGACAGGAGTTGGTCGGAAAATAAAACCACCAATTCAATGTTCGAGATAGGAGTGGACCTCAAGCCTTTAAAAGATCTGATTATTTCAGCGCAAGGGGTATATCAGAATACTGAATATAAAGGTAAAAGCTATAGCGGCACAAGAGACCTGGTTCCCAACTACTTATCTCCAGGCACAATGGTTAACGGTTCGGGTAATACACAAAATATCATGAATATGGACTGGAACAGCAACATGTGGCTGAACTATACAACTACTGCTAATTACAGTCATAAAAAAGATATTCACGATTTAACATTTTTACTCGGAAGCTCATATGAGCAATACAAATATGAAGCTCTCAACGGATCTCGTGAAAATTTTCCCGCTGACACCTTTACCGACATGTCTGCCGGAGCTACTTCCGGGCCTAATTACAAAAACTCTTCAGGCTCAACAGAAAATAAGATGCTTTCCTACTTTTCTCGCATTACCTACTCTCTGTCTGACCGCTATTTGGTGGAAGCGAACTTCAGAGCTGATGCCTCGTCTCGTTTTCACAAAGACAACCGTTGGGGTTACTTCCCATCATTTTCTGCCGGATGGAGAATTAGTGAGGAAACATTTATGAAGGAAACAAGAAGCTGGCTCGACAATCTTAAACTAAGGGTATCTTACGGTTCACTGGGCAACATCAATAATGTGGGTAATTATGACTATTTTCAAAACTATGCATCAAATTCAAACTACACATTTGATAACACCCCCGTTAAGGGAATCAGAGAGTCAAAGCCTGCAAACGAAAAACTGGGATGGGAGAAAGTCACCATGTCCGACATCGGGCTTGATGCAGACTTCTGGAACGGAAAGCTGAGAGCAACTGCCGATTACTACATTAAAAAAACCAGCGACATCCTGCTTGGGTATAATGTGCCGTGGGAGACCGGCATAAGCAACCCCCCATCTCAAAATATAGCAAAAGTACGAAACAAAGGTTTCGAGTTTACACTTAACCATCAAAATACTATCGGTAAAATAAGCTATGTAATTGGAGGAAATGTTTCTATTAATAATAACCGCATTATTGATTTGGCAACATCTAAAGACATTATCAGCAATATGCCTCACGGTGTCGGAAAATATATTCTAAGGGAAGGAGAGTCTATAGGGTCTTTCTATGGATTTAAAACTGATGGATTGTACACACAGTCCGACATTGACAATTCTGAATACTATAAGTATGGGAACGTAGTGCCTAATGCAGGTGACATAAAATTTATTCCGCAACGAGATATAAAATATAAAGAATCGATAACAAATGATGACCGCGCCATTATTGGCAATGATGTACCCAACATTACTTATGGATTGAATATGAGTGTAATATACCGAAACTTCGATTTATCAGTTTTCGGCCAAGGCATAAACGGAACGAACGTTGCATTTGAAGTATATCAACTTCACCCGTTCTTCCACGGACAAGACAACCCAAGAAGGTTTCACATGAAGCGCTGGACAGAATCCAATCCTGACCAGTACGCCATTTACCCAAGAATTTATGATGCAAGCGATCCACATACATCTTACAACAGAGCATTCAGTTCTTACAGCTTGTACAACTCTGACTATTTTCGCATAAAAACCATCACGCTTGGTTATTTAGTACCCAAAAGTGCACTTTCAAAACTCAATATGAACTCTATGAAGTTTTTCCTGACAGGTGAGAACTTGTTGACTATTCGCGCCGACAAAAAAATGAAAGATTTTGATCCCGAAACGGCAGGAAGTGTTGTATCTGCGTTAGGAACAAAATCTATGGCATTAGGTGTAAACTTCTCATTTTAATGATTAATAAAATAATGAATATGAAACTACAAATAAATAAAATCCTTGCACTGCTTGTATTAGCTGCTTTTTTTACGGCATGCGACCTGGAAGTAGTACCTCCCGCCGAAATATCTGCTGAAAGTTTCTGGGAAACAGAAAAAGATGCATGGTACGCACTTAATAGTTGCTACTCTTCAATGAAAGCAATGGATATATGGGATGAAATGTGTACGGATAACGCCCATAGCCACAAACCATGGGAAGGTAATTTCGAGTTGGTTCAACAAAACGGAATCAGTACAGCAGCAACGTACGGAGACTACAGTTTTGAAAGTATACGTTTAGCAAATAACTTCCTGAAAAACGTTGATAACTGTGAAATGAATGAAAACATAAAAAACCGTATGAAGGCGGAAGCACGCTTTTTCAGAGCATTTGCATATTTGGAATTGACGCAATATTACGGTAAGGTTGCCATAATAACTGATTTGATGACCTACAACGCCGAGAATGTACACCGCGATCCAGTAGAAAAAGTACGCTCTTTCATATTAGATGAATTAGAGGAGATTTCCAAAATTCTCCCCGAGAAATATTCTGGTGGTTATATGAATGAATCGGGACGAATAACACGTTACGGAGCTTTAGCCTTGCGGGCCCGGGCAGCTTTGTATTTCAAGAATTACGCTGAAGCAGAAAAATCGGCCAAGGAGGTAATGGATAGTGGCAAACACTCCTTGTTCCGTATGACTGGAGCATTAGATGATGCACAAAAAAAGGAAGCCCTGGAGATGGATCTGTATGTTGATTTTAACGAACTGGGTATCGATAAAGAAAAGTTTATACGCGGTATGTTCAGCTATGAAACACTTTGGCAAAAAGAGAATGCCAGCCCATCAAACCCGGAGTATGTGGTTACACGAGAATACATGGCTGATGCAAACAACTACGACTGGTCACGTTACACCTACATGATTCCTATGTCAATGTCTATCCATCACGGTTATTCATCATTTGAACCTATGCAAGACTTGGTAGACGCGTATTGGAAAGTTGATGGAAAAACTATGCAGAACAGAATTTCTGCCGACCAGAGAGCAGAAGACTTTAAAGCAATATGGAATCATGCCAAGGATTTGTCTACAGATGATTATAAGTTATTCGCGACAAGCAATGAGCTAATGACGTATAATTACATGAAAGAATTTAAAAATAGAGACAGCCGCTTATATGTGACACTTATGTTCCCCTTCAAGGGATGGCACGGTTCACCAAAAGGCGAATTTTATTACAAATGGGATCCCTCTGTGATTGATAGAAACGGAAATGAATCCTGGACCGGGTTCAGCTATCGTAAGATGGTTTCAATAAATCCATGGGACAGGTTCGGCTCATCAGATGATTATCCGACAATTCGCTACGCCGAAGTATTATTAACGTTTGCTGAAGCTCATTTGATGAACGCGAGTTACGACTCCGATGTTCGTGCTGCGCTAAATGAAATTCGCGACCGTTGCGGTATGCCTGAGGTACCTGTAAACCTGACAAAGGAACAAGCTATTGAATTCTTGCGCAACGAACGTCGCATTGAACTTGCCGTTGAGGGTCATCGTTACGATGATGTGCGCCGTTACGGAAGTGAGTATTGCAACAAGCACCTCAATGGGCCCTCATATGCTCCCGACGGAAGTGTGGTCATTAACAAAACCTGGGACGACCGGTTATTATTGATGCCGATACCCACTGGTGCCATTGACGTGAATCCACTGTTGAAAGACGATCAGAATCCTGGATATTAAAATCAGCAATCAAATGACAAAGGCCTGTTTTTAACAATAGGCCTTTGTCTAATATAAATATGTAAAATAATCGCCATGTAATTTTTTTACTTAATAATCCATGTTGTCGAATTAAATAAACAGTTAATTAATTATATTTGCGGCAAATAATTAAACAGTTAAAATTGATAGTTAAATAAGCACCTAACACTTGAAAACAAAACAAATGAAAAAAAAATTTCTTTTTCTTTTAATTCTACATTTAATCATTTTTGGAAAATCATTCTCTCAAGATGGGGATAGTCAATACATGCCATATGCCCCAGATGGAATTCCTTTTGTTGTTTCTGACACACTTTGGCGCGCCGACGGATATGGTAATCATCGGGCCATTGTATCCTTTAACAGTCTTGAAAACACTAATGCAGTATATGTAAAGTTACCCTGGAGGCGACCGGATATGCGGCCCGAAACAAAAAAAATTATCGTGATCAATTCCGAAACCGGGAATGAAATAAAAAACATCTCCATCACTGAGTTTTCATCTGAATCAGGTACTGTTGTCTTTGAGCCGGATGCAGCATCTGCAGTATATTATATCTACTATATGCCATACAGATATCGAAAAGGATGGAACGACGCCCGTTATGGAGAACCATGGAACGATTACCTGCCTCCGGTATATGAAGCGGACAAAGGATGGCTCTCCTCCCTGCCAAAAAACATTGAAACATTACCCAAAGCCGGGTTGATACGATTCGAAAGTCGTTCACGTTTCGACTTTTTCACACCTATGGGATGTATTGCTACTCAAAAAGAGATGGATAGCTTACGTAATGAACATGTCGGGAATCCAATTATTTTTACAGAAGACAGGGCATTCCCAATCCGCCTTACGAATCAAATTCCTGCACACTGGACAAAAAATGTAATTTCAGAAAGTTTCTCCGGAAGAGCCATGCGCAATGAATATTATGTTTGGCAGATCGGCTTGTGGGCAGCACATCAGGAAGTTAAAAACGTTCGGCTTATATTCAGCGATTTCACGAATAATAGTGATCGAATCTCAAAAAAAGAGGTAACTTGCTTCAATCAGGAAGGAGTTAACTGGGATGGCAACCCTCTAACATTTACTGTAAATGTTCCTAAAGACAAAGTTCAGGCTTTATGGTGTGGTATCCAGATTCCCGAAAATGCAAAACCAGGTTTTTATAAAGGTGTTGTAACATTGACTGCCGATGGAATTTCACCGCGAAGCATCCCGGTGCAAATTGAAGTAGTAGAAGAGATCCTTGCAGATAAAGGGGATGGCGACTTATGGAGGCATGCACGCCTGCGTTGGCTAAATTCGCGGATAGGAGAAGATAATCTTCCTGTTTATCCATACAAACCAATGACAATAGACGGCAACACAATTACCGCTACCGATAAAAAAATAACCATTGCCAAAAACGGCCTCCCCTCATCCATTAAAATCAACAATAAGCAGGTTCTGGAAAAACCGCTAAAGTTCCTTATTGAAACTGATAAGGAAATAATTGAATTTAACGCCACCAATACTTCCTTACACAAAGAGGCCGATGGATTGATAAAGTGGACTTCCTCATCGTCACAAAAAAACATCCTATTCAATTGCTCCGCATATATGGAATATGATGGATATATACGTTTTAATATTCAATTATCAGCAAACACTCCGATAACGGTAAAAAACATTAAACTTATATCTGTTTATACTCCCTATGCTTCTGAATATTTCATGGGGACGGGCTTTGAAGGGGGATCACGGCCCGTAAGCCACAGCTGGGACTGGGAAGGGCCCTGGGATAGTTATTGGATGGGAAATGACAAGGCTGGGCTTCATGTGGAATTTCGGGGCTCGGGTTATAATGGCCCATTATTGAACGATTACAAACCTGCTCCACCACAGACATGGTCGAACAACGGGCATGGTTCAATATCAGTAACAGGCTCAAAAGGAAAGCGGGCGACAGTTATTGCCCAAACCGGTATGGATACCATCTCATCTGAGATAAAAGATTTTGAATTTGCATTGCTTATCACACCAGTAAAGCCTGTAAATACAGCAAAACACTTCTCGGAAAGATACTACCACAGTAAACCAGCCGGATTCGACAAAGCAGCGGAAGAAGGAGCTAATATTGCCAATATACATCATGCCCAGAACCTCAATCCGGTAATAAACTACCCATTCATAGTCCGCGACTCACTCATTGACTTTATAGCTCATCAGCATCAGTTCAATAGAAAGGTCAAAATATATTATACTATACGAGAGTTAAGTAATTACACAACGGAAATATTTGCTCTAAAAAGCTTAAATCACGAAATTTTTCCCGGTGGCCGGGGATATGGTGTTCCATGGCTGTGCGAGCAACTGATAGATGATTACAAACCAGCCTGGTACACCGAACTGCCCAACGAAACATCAGATGCGGCATTGGTGCTCAACGGGTTCTCGCGATGGATAAATTATTACCTGGAAGGGTTACGCTGGATGTTTGAAAACTACAAACTAGACGGAATTTATATGGATGATGTATCTTTCGACAGAAATGTTATGAAACGCATGAGAAAAATCATTCAGGAATATCGTCCGGGAGCACTTGTAGACCTACACTCCAACACATGGTATTCTGTTGGCCCCGCAAATCAATATACCGATTTTTTCCCCTATATAGATCGATTATGGTTCGGCGAAAGTTTCAAATACAATCAAATGACCCCTGACGAATGGTTTGTCACCTTCTCAGGCATACCATTCGGACAAATGAGCGAGATGTTGCAGGATGGGGGAAATCGTTTCCTGGGAATGGTCTATGGAACTACCGCCCGTCATTCATATAGCAAATATTCACCGGCACCAGTATGGTCTCTTTGGAAATCATTCAGCATTGAAGATGCCAGAATGCTGGGATACTGGGATGAAGATTGTCCCGTAAAAACATCATCTGATAACGTAAAAGCAACCGCATACGTAAAACCGGGAAAAGTATTGATTTCTATCGGCAACTTCGGTGATGACGATACCGAAGTGAAACTTAAATTCGACTGGAAATTGTTACGTATGAATCCGTCAAAATGTTCTTTGTCGGCACCTGATGTAGAAGATTTTCAAAAAGGCGGTAACTTCAACCTAAACGATTCTTTTTCTGTAAAGAGCAAGGAAGGGCTGCTTCTTATATTATCTGAAAATTAATAAACGTCAATTATTATAAAAACTTATTTATGGTTACAGATTAAAAACCTCGTTGCCGCAT
>NZ_DIQL01000031.1:0-2099 GCF_002427225.1 Proteiniphilum sp. UBA5463
TGTCATGGCCGTTCCCAGCCAGCGCAGCGATGATTTTTTATATGCTCTGGGCTGCTGTCTGAACCACCTGGGAGGATCTCCCAAGATCGTAGTCACCGACAACCTGAAAGCATCGGTAGTCAGAGCCGACCGCTATGAACCCGAAATAAACAGGATCATGGAGGATTTTGCCAATCACCACGGCTTCGTCGTTGTCCCTACGCGTGTGAGAAAGCCGCGGGATAAGGCCGCCGTGGAGAATGAGGTAAAGATCGCTTACCGGCGGATTTATGCCAAACTGCGCGACCGGACGTTCTTCTCCCTTGAGCAGGTAAATGCCGCTTTTGCCGAAAAAGCTCTGGAACACAATCAGACCCGCATGCAACAGAAAGAATATTGCAGGCAGGAGAAGTTTTTGGCAGAAGAGCGTCCCTTGCTCAAAGAGCTTCCGCGTGAGGCATTTGAAGTAAAATATTATGCGTGTCTTACCGTGAGTGTGAACAATTGCGTCTATCTTGCCCGTGACAAACATTACTATTCGGTTCCCTATCATTACATCGGGGAAAAGGCTGAAATCATCTATACCCGCGCACTGGTGCGTATATTCGTCAGAGGGGAATGCGTTGCCACACACCGCCGTTCGCTGAAGCCGGGTTACACCACGGAAAAGGATCACATGGGATCCAGCCATAATTTCTACCGCAACCGCAGCCCCGAGTTCTACATCAAAGAGGCTTCAAAACGTTCACAGTGCCTGACGGAACTGTTTCGGCTGTTCTTTGACAAGTCCGAAGTTCCCGGGATACAGTATCGTCGCTGTGACGGACTGCTGAGCCTGCAGCGCAAAACAGATCCGGTTGTTTTCGAAAGAGTCTGCCGCTACGCCTTGGATAACGGCATATACACTTACCAGTCCATCAAGAAAATCATCGACACGAGGGTTTATCTGCTTAATATGTCGGCAGATGAAATACCAAAGGGCAGTAACAATATAAAACACGGGAACATCAGAGGCAGGGAATATTATGCTGGATGAACCGTCATTCATAAACCAAATTGAATTACAAAAACAATGGAACAGATTAAATCGGAAATCTCAGGCATGAGGCTTTCGGGCATGGCCGGAGCCTTGCAGGAAAGCAGGAAAATTCATGAACTCTCTTTTACGGACGGCCTCAGAATCCTTCTTCAGGCGGAGCGGGATCAAAGGCAATCAAACCGATATGCAAGGTTGGTAAAGAATGCATCGTTTCGCTACCGGGCAAGTATTGAAGAGATAAATTTCGATGCTTCCGGAGGATTAGACAAAAATCTCATTCTTTCTTTAGCAAACGGCAGTTACATCCGTGATGCCGGCTCCATCCTGATTACCGGGGCAACCGGTTGTGGCAAAAGTTTTATCGCCTCCGCTTTGGGAGATCGTGCTTGTCGACAAGGCTATAGTGTGATCTACTTTGGGATGCAAAAATTACTTTCCAAACTCTAAGTTGAACTTAGAAGGCGATATTATGCATGTCGACCGACTCAAATTACAACATTCGGTTATGGAGGACTTTCCTAATATTATAGTATGTAGCTGTTGGGAAATTATTTTTGGAAAAAACATTGCCAGAAGGATGCATGAACAAAAATTCTGCGGCTTGATTGAACAACCTTTGGTACAACTATTAAACGATAATGTAAGGATTAGCCCCATATACATGATGCGCAAATCATTTATCGACGAAAAGAAAATACAATATGAAGATTACAGCTATGCGGAGGATTACAAGTTATGGTCAGAAATAGCCAAGTCCAAAGGCGTTTTATACATGGACAGCCAGCCTCTTATTTATTCCAGAATTTGTGATATGAAAATTTCCAGAAAAAGGAGAGAGATACAAATACAAAACATTTCCAAAATTAAAAAAGAGATTGTGTTTTCCCTTTGCTATAAATTGAGTGAAGTTTATCCCATGCTAATTCCTTTATACCATACAAATATTGATTTGCTAAAAGAAGAACTAATATCAGAAAAGGATTTTTTCAGTCACTGTTGTCCCGTTAAAATAATGTTTGTTGTTTGTAAATCTTTTATATTTAGCAATATATACTCTGAATTTCTTGTACACGATTTGAAT
>NZ_DIQL01000031.1:2298-2738 GCF_002427225.1 Proteiniphilum sp. UBA5463
CGTAGAGAATTCAACGAAATAGTTACCAGGTACAAGGGTGATTACCGAGTCAGGAATCTTTCCTGTCATGATCAGTTTCTTGTAATGTGCATGGCTTAATATGCCGACAAGAACAGCTTGCGTGATATCGAAGCAAGCCTGAATGCGCTGGCCATGGTAAAGAAGTTGTATCACTGCGGTATCAGCTATGCAGTTCCCCGAAATACGTTGGCGAAAGCCAACGAGAACAGGGACTGGCACATCTATGCCGAGTTGGGAGAAGTCCTGATAAAGAAAGTGCGGCCGCTGTATGCTAAGGACAAGTTCAGACTTGATATTGACAATATGGTTTATGCTTTCGACAGCACCACCATCAGTCTGTGCCTCAAACTCTGTCCATGGGCCAAGTTCCGTAAAAATAAGGGTGGCATAAAAATACATACACAAATTGACTTGAGAGG
>NZ_DIQL01000031.1:2878-3578 GCF_002427225.1 Proteiniphilum sp. UBA5463
AATCTCCCTGTCTTCATCCATCTTACACAAGCATCTGTACATGACGTCAATGCAATGGATGAGATGTATATCGAGATGGGTGCCATCTATTTGATGGATAAGGGGTACATTGACTTCTTTAGACTCTTCAACAACATCCATAAGAATGGCGCATTCTTTGTGACCAGAGCAAAAGATAACATGCAATACAAAGTTGTTTCTTCCAGGGAGGTTGACTGCCAGACAGGTGTAGTCTGTGATCAAATTATCCGACTGACGGAAGAGGTATCCGTGAAAAAATATCCAGATGAATTTCGCCTGGTTGTCTATGAAGACTTTGCTACGGGAAACGTGTACCGTTTCATCACGAACCATACTGGTTATGAGGCACCCACCATTGCAGAACTTTACAGGGAAAGGTGGAATGTAGAACTTTTCTTCAAATGGATAAAGCAACACCTGCATATCAAATCGTTTTATGGCACCTCTGAGAATGCCGTCTATACCCAAATATGGATAGCCGTATGTGCATTCTTGCTTTTAGCATTGGCCAAGAAAAAGATGCACATCGAAGGAGCTTCTCTTTATATGATTTCTCAAACCATAGGAACTATGTTATTTGAGAAAATACCCGTACGTGAATTGTTTAATAAACCAAACTTAAACGTCTCGTCTGATGACGGTCAACTCGAACTATTTCGAGACCTCAAATCTTAACGGG
>NZ_DIQL01000020.1:0-11889 GCF_002427225.1 Proteiniphilum sp. UBA5463
CACTGAAGTTGGATGTTTGCTGTTGATAAGTACATGCGTATTTGCGGGGCAATATGGGTTGCAAAGAAAAATTTGTTCGTTTTAAACCAATTCATTAACTTTGTGTCGAATTACACGATTCAATTATGGGGTTGACCGGTTTTGACAGCGGGCAGAAGTGGTTTGTAAGCATGCAGTGCGTTGTTGGTTCGCACTTTAATATCAATCCTCAAAGCTATAACTGGCAATAATAACAATTACGCTCTTGCTGCGTAACCGAAGTACAGTAGGTTAATCGCTTAATCCCGGCCAAGGCGTCGGGACAGGACATCACCCGGAAGCTGTGGCTTCGAAGCGTGCCGATCAGGTGGTGCAGGTAAATCGGAGATAGGAGGGGAGAAGCTTTGGCTCCTTTCCGAAATTAAAAAGCTAAGGATGGAGTTTGGTGGTTTCAGTCGCGCTCTTTCCCTACAATTAAAATGAGACTAAGCATGTAGAAAGCAAATTAATTCCTCGTTTGGACGAGGGTTCGAGTCCCTCCAGCTCCACAGTATACGCTGTATGTCAGTGGTTTAGTTAATTTACGCACAGTTTTACGCACAGTTTAGCGTTTGACTGTGCGTTTTTTTTATAATATTGGTATCAATACACAAGTTGTCAAATTATCTCCTCATCTTTGGTATTCAGCAAGAAGAGTAAAATGGCGACCATAAAAAGAAAACAAACATAATTTTAAGAGTATTGATTTTTTTGCTACATTTGTGGTGTTGCTGTAATGCACAAGACATAATTTGCTCAATCGCTCTCGAATCACCACCTCGACATAGAACGGGCATCGGAATACACTTTGAGTTTCACGCCTAGCGTGAACTTGAATCATTAGTGTATTCGGTTTGTGGTGAACATAAGAGCGTATGTCTACGCTTTTTTGCAACACACATATGTAAATTATGTCAAAACAACTAAATATAATCTATTATGAAACTTACAAACTGGCTTATAGCAATTGGGATGACATTTATATCAATGTCATTTGTAGCTTGTAATAAAGATTTGGAACACAAAAAAGAAGAAAAGGTAAAAGTTTCTTTATCAACAATTTTAGAAAGTGTCGAGTTCTCCTCAGAGGCCTTAATGACAAGAACAGGTAATGAAGAACTTCATAATTTATACCAAATTCAAATATGGTACTATCCTCAAGGAAGTACGTCAAAATCACCTTATGCCTACGGACTTTTTGATGACACTTCACTTGCCACATTTGAACTTATTAAGGGATACACGTATTCATTTGCTGTAGCTGTTTATACTGATGGAGCTAACAAATTATCATCATTCGGCGGCTACACAACTTATAAGTATGGTAACAAACATAGATTTACAACTATTTCAAATGAGGCCGTATATGATAGCTCAAACTCTCTTGAAGTTAATAATCCATCAGGTATCATATTAAAAGGTAGTAATGAATACACTATTCCTAGAATAGAAAAGTTTTATGGTGTTTTAGATAACATTGAGGTTACGGAGCCAATTAATGTGTCTATTGATTGCAAGAGAGTTTCATTTGGTCTAAGAGTAAATGTAAACAACTTAACAAAAGGTTCAATTCTGATGGAAAACTCAAGTATGGGAGACATCACTCTCACTCCAGAAAAAACATCATTTGAATCAATCTACTCTTTTTATACATCATCTACAGCACTCAAGGAAGGATATGACCGAGGAACTGGTTATCCTACTAAAATTTATTATGTTAGAGAGGATGATATGAAAGAGCTTCTTTATACTCTTAATGAATATCAATTCAGAATAAATCAAATTTCAAATTTAACCATTAATCTTAAGAGTCAAGACTCAGACAAAACAACTGGAGGAGTTTCTGTCACATTGGACTCACAACCTTATATAGAAGATAATATTGAAATCAACCAAGAGTAGTTGCACTCAAAATTTTGTCAGGGTTCATATTAATATTTGAATGTAATTAAACATAAAAAGATAAGGTGATACAGATTTTTGGTCTGTGTCACCTTTTTTCAAATCTTAAATTGATACAACAGATGTTTTGATACACTATCATTGTCTAATTGCATAATCTTCATCTTCTTACTGATAAATAGTATGCAGTGGCGGGGGATATTGTTATATTGTTATACTAACCCCTGACATTACACCCAATAAGGTCTTGCCAAAGGATTTTCCTGCGACCTCGTGTAAATCTTACGACCGCACCTAAATGATATAAGAACATATCGGTAAGAAGGTCACCATCCATAACGACCTCCGATGTCGGAACTATATACTGACGGGCAAAATAGTCTTTCAACTCCTGATAATGCAAGCGGACTTCTAACCGATACAGGTGTTTCGGGTTTTCGTAATAATCCAAGATATATCGCTTGTTGGACTTGTTCTCAATCTCCGCTTTCTTATCATATGCCTGTATGGTGATGCCGTCACATTTGTTGGTAATCGCCTTTTTCTGTCTGATGGTAATGGTAGGATGCACCAAGCGGCTCAGGGTCGTAGAATAGTCAAAGGTCACTCCCTGTACCAAGGTCTTTCGGTCGTGAATCGCTTTGCCGTTTATTATGGTGGTTACCTCTTTATCACGCATCATCTTCTTAATAAGTGACGGGAAATTTTGTGTAGAATCACAGGCTAGGTCAATTGATGTAAAATTGTTGAAAACGAGATTTAGTAATGTAGGCAACTCCAGCACTTCTGATAATCTATCCTTATCATAAAGAACTGCATTAGCGACCTTGAAATAGACATAAACGACCTTATCGTTGAGGTCGGTATAATGCCCGAATTTCATCTGAGCTACCTGCTCACCATCCAGCATTATATCAAAGAAAAAGCTAAATCTATCATTGATGATGCGGTAGAATCTGTAACCGAAATAATCAATGAATTTTCCTGCCTCAACTGCCTCGAAATTCATCAAATTTTCTATATCTGCCACATAGCATATCTTTAATTCATCTATCTTAATATCATAATGGGTCATTAAAAATTTAAGGGTTGGACTTGCCAACTTATTTGAGACAAAAAGTTAAGCGACATTTTTAATTGATTCTTTTTTAATATTATACTGTTCCCAGAATTCATCGATTGTCAAGTTACCCAATGCTGAAAACCTTCTTTTATGGTTATACCAAGATTCGATATACTCAAATACTTCAAGTCTCATCTGTTCCTTCGTTTTAAGTCGGGTGCCATAAACCAGCTCGCACTTGAAGGTCTTGAAGAAACTCTCGGCAACAGCGTTGTCCCAGCAATTGCCTTTCCCGCTCATGCTTTGCACAACATCAAGGTGTTTCAGCAAATTAACGGTTTGCTTGCAAGCGTACTGAACGCCCCTGTCGGAATGAAAGATCATTCCCTCGCTGAAAGGCCTTCTCCTGTTTGCCATCCTGATAGCCGGGAGAACCGTCCCGGAGGCACCCAGGGCGTCACTGATAGACCAGCCGATAAGCTTGCGATCGAAGAGGTCGATCACACACGTGAGGTACAGGAAACCATCCTTGCAGGAGATGTACGTGATATCGGACACGCACGCCATCGCAGGGTTGTCCCTCTTGAAGTCCCGGTCCAGCAGGTTGGGTGCCACACCATGATCGTGGGAAGCATCCGTCGTCACCTTGAAACGCTTCGAGAGCTTGCTTCGCAACCCCATCGCCTTCATGTGGCGGGCCACGGTGGTCCTCGAAACGGGCACCCCGTTAGCTTGCAAGTCCTTCGCCAACCGGGGACTGCCGTTGCGACCCTTGGCCTCGAAATAGGAGTCCCTGATCTTTTCACGGAGTTCCACCTGTTTTCTCGCCCGCTTGCCAAGCGGCTCCTTCAGCCAACGATAATAACCGCTACGCGATACGCCCAGTACCCGGCACATCATCTCGATCGTCCATTCCCGAGAGTGGTAATCCTTTATGAACATGAATATCAACGATCGCTCGTGGAGATGATGCCTAAGGCTTTTTTTAATATGTCGCGTTCAGTCTCCGCCTCTTTCAGGCGCTTTTCAAGATCGGCGACCCGATCGGCATCTCCACCCTGGAAGCGAACCCCGTTCCCGGGGAAGCTGCCATCTCCTTTTTCCAGGTACTCCTTGCGCCAGCGGTATAGCAGGGCGGGAGAAATACCCAGCTCGTGCGCCAGTTCGGAAACATTCTTCCGATCCAGGCTAAGTTTAACGGCATTTTCCTTGAATGCCTTGTCGTAATGCGTTCTTTGTTTTCTCATATCACACAAAAATAAGCTTTTTATGCTTAACCTCGTGTACCAGCAAAGTTAGCAACTCCAATCAGTGGTTTAACCATTTGATGAGATTAATAAGTTTATTCACAGTAGTATAGTAACTAGTGATGCCAACGCGATACAAAATATTTAAGTCTTATTGATATTGGGAAGCATAGTTTCCTTTATAAATTTGCCTTAATTTATCACAAAAATCGGTATTGGGATTGCTTATATCCATTTTCTGCCGGATGCGGGTACGCGCCTTGTTCACGGTATGCACGCTTTGGTTGACGAGGAGGGCAATTTCCTTGCATGATAATTTGGCATAAGATAACAAGCAAACTTTAAATTCAGTCTCTGAAAATTGAGGAAAGGTTCTTCGGATGATACGAGTCAAGTTGGGATGTAACCCGTTGATTGTTACCTCTAACGTGTTCCAACGGGATTCGTTGTCTTTTCCATAGATAACCTGTTCGAATTTAGCAGCTGTTTTTTTCACGTCCATATTTTCTGATTGATCCAGTTTAGATTTCAGAAGAGTAGAGTTTTGCAACACTTCGAGTTTCCATAGTAACATTTCTCGTAATCGCGTTTGCTGATCTGATGTGCAGGATACTCTCTTATCAAGATCCACTGCCGTTTTGTACAAAGTTTCGGCAACTTCCCGAAGGCTAAGCAGCTTGCTTTTCTGCTTCGTTACATGACGAAGCAGCAGAATGCTGAAAAAACCGGCCGCGAGCAAAATCGAGAATAATGTAATAATAGCACGTTGTCGTTTAAGTTGGAGGTGATTATGTCTGTTTTGCAGCTTCTCATAATCGTGCTTCTGTTGTATCTCGAAATCTTTTTGAGCCATGGCAGCCGCGGTTAAAAAATTACAGGGACTTGCCGCGAAGATGAGGGTGTCTTCCGCTACCGGCAAGTAGTTTTTATAGCCAGCTTGCACTCGTGCCACTTGGTAGCACGTGTAGTGTTCCTTCTTCAAGCTCTTTTCGGGATAGAAAATAGAATAGATTAACAGCATCGCGCTGTCGGGATAATCGTTCATCAGTCGCTCGGCTCGTGTTAACGGTTCCGCGGCCCGTGGCGGAGGTTTGCTACAGGAAAATAATGCAGGAGGCATGAGCGTCAATAGCACTACAAGATAGAGGGGAGTGACATGTTTTATTCGTTGTTATTCAAGTAGTTATTGCCTGCAGTTTGTTTTGTATCTTGGTTACCTGTTGTTTTCATTCGATGGATTAATGTTTCACAAGATATGAAAAATATTCAAACCGCGAAAATATACCTGAATGTTTCGTGAAAATGTGGTGATATTTTCTATTCATGAAACACTTGTTGTAATCTACAAGTTATAATCTCAGTGGTAAAAATGAATTTCCCCATCAAGGATAAAGAAAACGTCTCCTCTCTTTTTTAATGTATTATTGTACAGGTAAAAAAGGGCTTCCCGGGGAGCGTTAAAGTCAATCGATTCTTTTGTCGCTGTCTTTTTGTCGATTGGCCTCCAGTTATTGTCTTCCCAAGAAAACAGCTCGTACTCGTGTCCTTTATAGATGCCAATTCCTAACACTCTCGGTGAATAATGGATGGACGCGATTTGCTTTTCCTCACCAAAGTCTAACCCGGTCCATGACTCTTCCGGGCCGGCAGCATCGTAAAATGTAGTGATGTCCCCGTCAAACGCTTTATCGGCAGTATCTCCCAAGTCACTGTATGATCCCGGAGACCCGATGTTTATCCCTTCAAGCTTGTTGCCTGAAAGATCGTAGAGGGTGATCTCGGAAACATTGCAGAATGAATTTTCCGGTGCTTTGTAGCGGATATAACGCGAAGTTACTGGATGTTTTAATTTTACCATATTGTAAAGTTCGGGAGTTTGGGTTACTTCATGTATTGCCCGGGTTTTGGAGAAATCAGGCGTTTTCGAGCTTTCAAAGACCGCATTAATCATGCGAGTATTCCAATGAAGATCATAACCGGGAACTATTGATGTGAATGATAGCAGGCTGTCGGGGGAATCGGGAGACAAAATGCGTACTTTTCCATCGTTGTCGATGTAGAACGGGTCACCTGCCGGGGTTTGATTCCCGTTTGTATAGTAAACAGGGAGATAAAGAATATTTTTCCCGGTATGATGAAAGCGGAGACTATCGGGATCCGCTTCACCATGGCCTGTCAAACGCCATTCAAAATTGTAGAACAAGGTGAGAAAGACCGAACCCGCCGAGGTTTCGAGATGGTGTTTTACCGGGATGACAGCACTCGCCATGTTATCATGTTCCGAAGAAATATCATATAAATTGTCCTGAAACAAGGGAGGGGTATGCACTTCATCCGTTTGAGCAACCCTATGGTGCTTATAGATTATTCTATAAGCCTTTGCTTTCTGGAATGTGTTGCCTTGGTGGGAGCCGTGAGGATTGGTTTCGGTACCCATGAAGGATATGTGTTTTCCTGTACTGTCACTCACGCTGTTCCAGCTATGGCCGGTGGGGTGGTCTCTCCACTGCGGGGTAAAATCAATGGTCACGGGAATCCCTAACCCCCTCATTACAAAGGCAGCAAGCGCGGTATAACTGTCACACGTGCCCCTGGTTGTTGCCATCAGTTGGGTAAAACTCATGTTTGAAAAGTCCTTGTCCATACGGAATCGAGGTAAAATGTCGTTCACCCTGCCACAGGCCTCTACCGCCGTCATCGTGGAATCTTCTTTTAGCAAGTTGTCTATGTCGGCAAAACTCGCGAGTACTTTCTCACGCCAGTTTTCAAGCGGTTCCGTTCCGACCCTGTACGGGAGGATCTCCTCGCGAAAGGTGTCGAATGAAACGTGTTTCCCCCATGGCTTGTCGTTCCAGACCCGGAATGCCAGGTCGATATTGGAAATTAGGTAGTCTGCCGTGATATGGTTGATATCGTCTTTTCTAACCGGATTGCCCATTTTATAGGTGTCCAAGACTTTTCCCTTATCCGAGGAACTACTCCAACGCAGGTTCACGGTTGCCACATCTTCCCAAGGGGCCTCGTAATATTCAGAATATTTCCCCGGCATGTTCAGGATAAGAAACTCGGCCGCTTTCAGTTTCAGGCTGTCTTCAGGAAACGTGTTGTAATGTTTGAGTACCCGCTCTAGTTGATGACGATTTGAACCCGCAAGTTTCAAAACCTCCTCCATCGGATTGTCTTTTTTATAGGAACAAGCGGAAGAAAAGAAGAAAAACATAAAAAAAAGGATTCCAGAAAGACTCTTCATTGCTATTTCTTGCATATAATATAAAATGATTAAAAAAATTACTGCAAAAAAACTTCTTTATTCTTGGCTTTTGGCATTAAGTTGTTGTTTGTCATAAAATTAATTAATGCTTCTTTAACTTGACGGGATGGACAGGTGGCTTGTCAGAAGAAGAACATATCTTCTCTGGTAAATCCTCTAAATCTCATTCCATCTTGAAAAGAATATCTTTGGAGCTTTGGAAGACAGAATCCAGGTTGCTTATCTTCTCATCTTTTACCCATTGATTCGTTTCCATGAGCGACTTTTCCAAGATGTCATAGTAATACTTTGAAAGCCCTTTATCGGTAAAATCTTTAATCTTGGCAGAGTTGTAAAACTGGTTGTTTTTGACGGTGATTTTCTCCAAGACTATTTTAAATAACTCTTCTTTTTTTGTTTTTTGCTCTTGCGTCAGCAAGCTGTCTGGTTTTTCGATGAACTCCCTTAGCTCTTGAAATGTGCTTGCATACGTGTCTTTATCTGAGGCTGTCCTTTGATTCTTACATGCAACCCCGAAGAGTAGAGCCAAAACTGCTAATAAATATGCCTTTTTTACATCCATAATTATTTAAATTTTTATCAATTAGATTATTGAGCTGTATAACCTTCAAATCTTGAAGTTCCCCCGTTACTATTGGTTGTTTTAAATTTGCAAGTGGCATGTGTATTAGAAAAGTTAGGCGTAATATCTGTTGACCAAGTGCCTATCGCTCCAATACCACTAGCTCCAACACCCCCTACTTCGACATTAAACCCCTGTAGAAAACCAACAGAATTACAGGTTATAGTTATTCTGTTAATTTGAGTAGGTATGAAGATTTGTGTAGTGCCCCAATTCTGATCTCTAGTAGTTATGCTACCTAAATGAGTTTTAGATCCGGGATCAGATTCTGAACCTGATTTCAATCGTACTAGATCCTTTTTTTCAATTGTAACATCAAAATATCCCGTTGATTCCGGATTAAATAATATAAGATCTATTTTTTCTTCAATCTGCTTAGTTATAAACTCATTTGTTTTGTATACATCATTCAGCATCGAATGATAATCCTTTTCTGAGATATTCAGACGCTGCGCTTCTTTTGTTGTCATTGTAAAAGAATACGAATTTTCATCATTCAAATTCAAATAATCTATTCCAATCAAGAAGGCCTCTTCTTGTGAAATATAATCATTTTGCAGAGTGCTAGTTTCATTCTCGCACCCCACTAAAAGTACGCAAACAGTAAATAGAAATAATATAATGAGATAATTGTTTTTTTTCATGATTCTTTGCAAATAAAATTTGTTTCTAATCTTATAGGTGTAAATTATTCCTTCGAAAGGCAGGCGGCTTGCCGGAATAATAAACATTACACCGCCTTGCTTCAGGTAAGCAGGAGCACTCTTGGAGTCCGGGGATCCAAAAGTAATCCTGCCATATGAAAATAAAGACCAAGAGATCATTAGCTTCCCCTATTATGCTCCCGTCGACTATCTCTATGAGAGAGTGAAACCTGAAAATAGTAAAGTGAAACTCCGAGAATAGGAAAAAGAATAATGATGATTATCCATAAAATCTTCATTCCTTGCGAATATTTCGTCCTATTCATTAAATCCCTGATCGCTAAGTAGTCGATGATAATCACTAGGGGAACGAGAAGTAAACTCCAATTGACCATGATGTTTTTTTATTTTATCCAATCTAATTACTTATTCGTCTTTGTTTTTTCAGACAGAATATATTTAGAAGAAAGTTAGCTCTCCGCTGTTTGAAGATAAATCGTAATATCCACGCATTGTAACAGAATAAGAAGTGATAATAACGTCATGAATGGCCACAAACACCTGAACCCTTCCATAAGCAGAAAAATTAACAGTATTGCCACTTTTGCTGTAAGATCCTCCATCATGAACGTAATTTAAATATAAAGAACTTGGAAATCGAAAGCTAACAGTGCTGTTTGTAACTGTTCCATTTTTGAAATCCAAACAAACCGTTGCAGTTAACTCATCATTGTACCCCGAAACACATGCAGTGTTTGTATTTTCATCATTTTCTGTTCCAGAACTGCGTAATCGGGGGACTGAAAATTCTGAAAATGGTACGTTTTCAATAGAAAAAGTGGAGTTTTTCAACTCCTGTAAACGAGACAATACGAACTCTAGATCACTAATAGAAATAGCTTTGTCAGCGATATGCATTCCTTCACTCTTGGAAGAATTGATAATCTCATAGGTTAAGTCATACTGTCCTACTAATTTATTGAACTGATAATCGGTGGATTTGTCAATTGTAATTGTTTCAGTTTCACACCCGCTCATTCCAATTATTAATCCACTTATAACGAAGAGAAGTATTGATTTTACTGAAATATTTTTCATCATGAAATATATAAAACTTTTTTGCCGCCTACTCTTTCGATTTTTGACTTCCTCGGTTACTCTTTTCTTTCATGTCGATTTTCACTTTCACATCCTCGACGTTAGGTTGCAAGCCTGTTTTTTGCCAATTCAAATAATATTTTGTACAAATTGTTTTAACTCTTATCGTAATGTTTCTTCGGCTCATTCAACAAGTTCCGCATTTTGTTTTTGATGCTGTTTATAATCGGAGAAGGAATCTTTACTTGTTTGTCCATTATCTTCTGTGCCAATGCCCGCGCCTCTTCTTCTTGCCCGGTCTCCAGGTAAAGTCCTGTCAATTGATATAGCGGCATGAATTTTACAGGACACATTGCCGCCGCTTTCTTCAAATAACCTTCTGTTTCATCGTGCTGCTGTAGTTGCCGGCAATTGTCAGCCATGAGCATCTGCAGGTCGTAATCCGCCCAAAGGTTATCACATTCACGCGCTATTTTCATGCTTATCTTGTATTGCCCCGCCACGTTCAGTTCTGCCGCGTAATTGTAGAGGAACAGGTCATTGCCGTTCAAATATGTATAAATGGATTCATATCGGGGCAGCATCCGGTCAGTCTCACCCCTTAGCGACCTATGGGCTATCTTGTGCCACTCGCGTTCATGATATGCCTGACGAGTGGTGGAAAATAACAATCCCAATGAAAATAACAGGGCTATCCCTTTTGAAAAATAACCGTTAAGTGCCGTGATGCCTTTTCGAGGATTGGCTGCCAGTGCGAAAGCGAGAAGCGCCACCGTCATGAGCCGGATAAACGGATAATTGAAAGGGTACGAGAAGAAAGCACAAACACCTGCTGCCAGCAGGCCCAGCCTGATAGCGAACAGCTCCGTGGAGCGGTCCTCGCGGGAGCCCCATAACGGTACGATGATCAGGAGCGACGTCAGGCATAATCCCACCAAGCCATGGTTGACCGCCCATTTCAGGAACTCGTTGAACGGGTGGCGCACGTTGTCGGCAAGCATCGCGTATTTACTGCTGGGATGCTTCATGAAATATGAAGCCTGTTCGTTCATGTAATTTGCCGTGAATCCACGGGCACCATGCCCGAGAAAGGGCCTGTCGGCTACCAGTTGAACTGAACAGCGCCACATCAACAACCTGCCGCTGGCCGAGTCTCTTTTCATGAAGAACATGCCGGTAAATAAAAGCAGGAACCCGGCGAACAGAAATAAATGGTGTACGGGGCGTATTTTCAGGTCCCGCTCTCTCATCATGCGGAAAAAAAAGAAAATGATCATGACAACCATTGCAAGGATGGCGGCTCGCGCCCGAGACAGTATGATCACCCCCGCGACAAGGCAGACCGCTGCAGCGGACAATGCCCGATGGCGTTTTCCCGTCCAAAGGAAAGTGTATAACACGAACGGCAATAGAACGACCAGCGCGGCGGATATGCCCGCCGGGTTGTCGAACGGGCCGGTCACGTTGAACGAGCCATGGTAAGGCTTCAGCAGGCCGGAAAATTGCCCCAATCCCCATAAGGAAAGAATAACGGCCAATAGCGAGAATACAGCGAACAATAACTTTTTGTCGCGCAAGTGCTTCCAAATGGCATGGAACAAGAAGAAGGTTGCTACAAGCGTAACGATAGTTGTCATGTTTTCAATATTTCCCCCGCTTTGCCACAGGTGGTACGTTGCCCATATCGTTATTAAGAGTATAAAGCTCTTGGGGGGGAGAGTAATCCGGTTCTTTGTCAATAAGACATACCCCATGATCCCCATGCTTATCCCTGCCTGTATCCACAATGCAGGTGCAGTGGCAAACCTGTTTACAAAGATAGCGGGAATAAAAAAAAGTGCACCTGCTAAAAGTGTGAACAAGTAGAAAAAGAGAATATGTTTCACGTCGAATTTCATTAGGTAACGAATTGAATTTTAAAGCACCTGTTGTCGAGTTTGTTTATTTCATCACATGCAAAGTTAAGGAAATGTAAAAATGTTTCCAATAGATTACGAGTGGATACTACTAAGGTATCAATAGTT
>NZ_DIQL01000044.1:0-11711 GCF_002427225.1 Proteiniphilum sp. UBA5463
TCAATTAACCTGGGTATTGGAAAAAACTTTTTGTGCAAGGGAGACGATACGAACTCATTTTACCAAACTTTTGTGCTCAAGACCCATATTACCCATAACATGTTCCTGCATACGGGCTATCAGCTATACCGTTTTAAAGATCCGAACAACTTGATGATGGGGTTGGGCTATCGATTTAATGCGAAATAATCAAGAAAATAACGCGCTACTTGTACCCGTCAACCCGCATGACAAGAATGGACCAACACGAACACTAGAAAAGATGGATTAAGAAAACCCTACCATGATCTCTTCCTGCGCAGCACCAGGTACCAGGTCAGCAGAATCCCCCCCTTAAAGAAAGAGGTGCTGGAGATGGCCCACCAGACGCCAGTCACCCCGATGCGCGCACCCAGAAAGAGCGCCAGCGGGATACGCAGTGTGTTAAACACCATGCTGATGATGGCAGGCGGGGTGGTCCTGCCCAACCCGTTGAAAATGCCCTGGGTGGTGATCTCCAGCATCATGAAAATTTGAGAGACACCCATGATTAACAAATACTCACCCCCAGCCAGATATGCTGCTTTTTCAGGTACAAAAACAGAAAAAATCTCTTTACCGTACAATATGAATGCCGCAGTTACAATTATTCCCAATGTGCCCATCATCATTAATGTATAGCGAAATGCACGATTGGCCCGGTTTATCTTATGCGCCGCATAGTTCTGCGCAACAAAACTGCCCAAGGCTGTGGAGAATCCATTGGAGGTATTCCAAGTGATCCCCTCAATCTGGCCACCGGTTGTCTGACTGGTTATACCAAGGTATCCGCCGTAAACCGATGCGATGCGGGCCAGATTCATATTCACAAATGCAAAGTAAACATTCATCGCGGCAACGGGTAGTCCTAGCTTCAGTATGTTAAGAGTATATTTTCTACGGAGACGGATCAGGAATTGAAACCGTTCCAATAACCCGTTTTTTTTCTTTAGGTGGTGGATAAAGAGAATAATTACCACTACCTGAGAAAGAAGGGTAGCCAGCGCGGCCCCTCTTACTCCCATGGCCGGGAACGGACCAATACCGAAAATAAGGAGAGGATCCAGTAAAATGTTAAACACTAATCCGGTGGCGTTGAAATAAAAAGGGATGTCACTGCGGCCGGAGCCAATATAGATGCCGGAGAAGTTTAGAATAAGGAACATGACCGTTATTCCCGGTGAAATTATCCGCAGGTAACCGGCAGCTTCCAGTGCAATACCAGCCTCCAGACTGTAAAATGATACATAAGTGCTGGGAAAGAGAAAGAATAAAATACCGAAGGTGAGCCCCAATGCCAGGGCAATAGTGGTAGTGTGTGATGCATAGAGTGATGCTTTGTCTAACCGCCGGGCACCTATCGATTGGCCAATGGCAATCTCTGCGCCTACCTTCGATATCAATGCAACCGAATTCATCATCCACATTAACATGCCGATTGAACCGACCGCTGCCACGGACTTGCTTCCCAGACGTCCAATCCAGATGATATCTACTAAGTTGTAGGCCATCTGGATGAAGCTGATAGCCATCAGAGGGAGTGCCAGCGTAATCAATTGACGGAAAATGTTTCCGCCTGTCAGATCGCGTACAGAAGGTTTATATGCAGAAAGATTTTCCACCTGATTTATTGCGTATTTTTTTGATAAAAAAAAGAAGTAACTTTAATCTGTTACTCCCTTTAGAGCGGAAGACGGGACTCAAACCCGCGACCCTCAGCTTGGAAGGCTAATGCTCTATCAACTGAGCTACTTCCGCGAAAATGACTGACTTATGAGCCAATTTATAAATGTTGCAATATTGCCAATATTTTGTGTATGCTATTACCAATGGCCTATTGAACAATCAACACATTTGTTTTGTGGGCAGTGATGGATTCGAACCACCGAAGGCGTAAGCCAGCTGAGTTACAGTCAGCCCCATTTGGCCACTCTGGTAACTGCCCTTGATTCACGACGGCAAAGATAATACGAATTATATGTATTTTGACTTGAGGCCGATCATTTTTAAAGCGGTTATAGCCGCTTCATCACCTTTGTTTCCATGTCTTCCTCCTGCTCTTGCTTTTGCCTGATCGAGCGTGTTGGTGGTGAGCAGGCCAAAAACTGCTGGTACGTTATATTTTAAATTCAACTGCGTAGTTCCGTCTGTTACGCTGTTGCAAACAAAGGTAAAATGTGGAGTCTCCCCCTGTATAACACATCCAAGGAGAATTACACAGTCCACTTTTGCTTTCTCAATCATTACCTTTGCCCCATAGGTAAGCTCAAAACTTCCCGGCACATGTTCGATAACAATATCGTCACTTAAAACTCCGAATTTAACCAGTGTGTTGTAAGCACCGAGCAGAAGGTTCCCTGTTATGGAGGAGTTCCAGTCAGAAACTACTATTCCAATTCGTTTACCTTTTCCATCAGGAACAGACTTCGGGTCGTAAGACGAGAGGTTGTTAAGTTCAGTTGCCATTTTTGTTTATTTCGTTTCTTTAAGTAGTTCAGCCTGTTTAATAAATTTGTCCGATTCCTGAGCTTCAGGTGAATTGATATAATTATCTTTGACCTGCTTGAAAATATCAATTGCTTTATCGTATTCTGCAAGGCTCAAATAAGTTTCACCTGCCTTCTTATAATAGATGGGGCTAAGCATTTCGTCGTTTGCGTCTTTGGCTGCTTTCAGATAGTATGACAAAGCATTATCAGACTGTCCCATATTCATATATACATCACCTATTGCTCCAGTCACAGCCGGAGTAATAAGCAGGTCGCCTCCCTTGAATTTTTTCAGATGTTCCAGAGCCTTCTCATGGTTGCCCATCCTGTTGTAAGCGATACCTGCATAAGCATGTGCAAGATCGGCTGTCTTAGTCCCTTTATACTGATTTATGATCGACTCAAACCCGATATAGTCATTTCCGTTCCCGAAAATGGCAAGTGAGTCCTGTCCCTCTTGAAAGTAGCGTTCGCCTTTAAAGATGGCTGACTGCGCTTTTTCGTTTCGGGGTGACTTATGTAGATAGTGATAGGCAAGAAAAATTCCAACGGCAGCTATAACTATCAGTAGTCCTGTTAAAATGGCTTTCTGATTTTTTTCGAGGAATTGTTCGGTAGTGGTAAGTGCTTCCCCAATATTTTCGAAATTTTTTTCGGCCTTTGATTCTTTTGTTTTTTTAGCAGACATATTGTTTTTGAAAAAAATGTTTTGTTTTATTTTCGAGATGCAAAAGTAATGGTTTTTAGTGACAAATAAAATTTCAAAGCTTGTTTTTTATTAAAGTCACAAGCATCATTAATCTTTTTCTTATGTCTCAAGTCTAACATTTAATTTCAAAAATTCATTATTATGTTATATAATACATTTTTTAAGTGAGAACTAAACAATTAAAGAAACTGAGTGTTAAAAATATATTAAAGTATTTACCGTTTAATGTAGAGGGTTGATTACACAATTTACGAACTATTTAAACTGGTCTTTGTTATTGCTGAAAAAGAATAAATTTAAAGTTGAAGGAACTTCTATGAAGAAATATATTATTACTATTAGTATTTTAATAGCTGGCTTGTTTAATATTGAAGGACAGATTGATGCGGGCTTTACTACTGTGCCCGTAGTCAACGGGAAGGTTGTTTTTGACCATTTTATCATTACAGATCAGAGACTAACGACCAATCAGAATTATGACGTTTTACAAAAATGGGTGAAAGGAAAATATTCTGGCAGCCCGTTGTTATCAGGAATTCGTTTCGATGATAAAGCTCGTTCGGTGACAGTAAGCTCAAAGGCGGAATTACTGCTTCCGGCAAATAGTGATGGCGTTCGTGAGAAGATGATAATGAATTACCGGTTTGATGCCACCATCACCAATGCCGGCTGTATGCTTGTGGTAAGAGATATAACTTATCAGAACGCTCAAAAGGATGGCTCTTCATTTTTCCCTAAAGTATATACTGCCGAGCAGACAATTACTAATCAGGCGGTAAACACTGCCGGTGAAGAGAGTGAGCTACGCAACAACATACGAAAAGGCACTCTCGTATTTCTGAACGGTTTATATTCTGAAATAACAGGGGCCTTCTAAGGCTTCCGGTTTGGTGATATTATTCTAAGGCTTCCGGTATGGTAATGTATAGAGATGGCAGTTGCAAATACTGAGCGTGCACAATACGTATATAACATGATATGTGATATTTGAGCCTGTTCCGGAAAACCTGAGAACCTGAGAACCGATTTAATGTATCACAACGCTTTATTTTACTTTTGTAAGTATTCACTATACAGCTAAATCATTATTCATAAAATGTTTTGAGGCCAGTGCCTGCCTACTACCGATAAAAAGCAGAATTTTAGTAGCTTGTAAATGGTGACCCGCAAAACATCGTAAAACTATCATTTGGCTCCGGATTTATAGCATGGATATACACGGAAGTTCAGTAGTTTATTTATAAATTAATTTGCAAAAAACTTTGGTTAATTAAAATAATATGCTTAATTTTGCGCCCTGATTTGTCAGGAAGTTTATTCCTTTTATGAGTAAAACGGAAATAATAAAATACACTATATAGCAATGTCTAAGATTTGTCAAATAACTGGAAAAAGAGCAATGGTTGGGAACAACGTTTCGCACTCCAATGTGAAGACGAAGCGTAAGTTCAACGTGAATTTGTTCAGAAAGAAATTTTATTGGGTGGAAGAAGATTGCTGGATTAACCTGAATATTTCAGCATCAGGCCTCCGTACAATCAATAAAATTGGATTGGATGCAGCCTTGAAACAAGCAGCTGCAAAAGGATACTTAAATTCATAACGAATAGGAGATAGCAGCTATGGGGAAAAAAGCAAAGGGTAACAGAGTGCAGGTAATTCTTGAGTGCACAGAGCACAAAGAGAGTGGTATGCCAGGCACATCGAGATATATTACCACTAAGAACAGAAAGAATACTACAGGAAGATTGGAGTTAAAGAAGTACAATCCAATCCTTAAAAAAATGACTGTACACAAAGAAATCAAGTAAAACAAGTATAGACTATGGCAAAGAAAGCAGTTGCGGGTTTCCGCGATAAAAACACGACTACGGGACGCAGCCACACGAAAGTAATAAGAATGGTGAAGTCGCCCAAGACAGGTGCATATAGTTTTAAAGAAGAGATGATCCTTAACGATCGGGTGAAAGATTATTTTTCTAAATAAATCTGTTAAATATATGTAAAAGCTTCCCTGTGCCAAAACGCAGGGAAGTTTTTTATTTACTATTTTGTAGATTTGTAGAATATATTCCGGGTAGACATTAAAAGCGTTAGATAGGAAATCATAAATATTTATCGTTAAACATTAATTAATAAATGGGCTTTTTTGACAGATTCTCGAAAGAGAAAAAAGAGACATTGGATAAAGGTCTTGAAAAAACAAAAGCGAGTTTCTTTTCGAAGATCACACGTGCCGTTGCAGGCAAGTCGAGGGTTGATGACGATGTGCTGGACAACCTGGAAGAGGTATTGGTAACTTCGGATGTTGGGGTTGATACGACCCTTAAGGTAATAAACCGAATTGAAGAACGCGTTGCCCGTGACAAATATGTGGGAACGGATGAACTAACCGAAATTCTGCGTGATGAGATCGCAAATCTTCTTATCGAAAATAACAGTAACGACCTTGTGGAGTTTTCCATAGGGGAAGGAGTAAAGCCATATGTGATTATGGTTGTTGGAGTGAATGGAGTGGGGAAGACAACAACAATAGGTAAGCTGGCATATCAGTTTAAACAGAGAGGTTTATCAGTTTATCTAGGAGCTGCCGATACTTTTCGTGCCGCAGCCGTGGAACAGCTTGAAATATGGGGGCAAAGAGCAGATGCGCAGGTGATTAAACAAAAGATGGGTTCAGACCCTGCATCTGTAGCTTTTGATACAATCAATTCTGCCAAATCGCATAACGCTGATGTGGTAATCATTGATACTGCCGGCCGATTGCATAACAAAGTAAATCTGATGAATGAGCTCACAAAGATTAAGAACGTGATGGGTAAAATTGTACCCGATGCACCTCATGAGGTACTTCTTATTCTGGATGGTTCTACAGGGCAAAATGCATTTGAACAGGCCAAACAATTCACATCAGCAACAGAAGTTACGGCACTGGCAATCACAAAACTCGATGGTACCGCCAAGGGTGGTGTTGTAATCGGTATTTCTGACCAATTCAAAATTCCCGTGAAATACATTGGCCTGGGCGAAGGAATGGAAGATTTGCAGGTGTTCAGAAGGAAAGAATTTGTTGATTCGCTTTTTGGATAATGAAACTTTTTGGATAGTAAAGCCTTTTGGAGAGTAAAAATGATATATGGTTAAAAACAGAATAGATGTTGTTACGCTAGGTTGCTCCAAGAACCTTGTAGATTCGGAGCTGTTGATGAGACAACTTGTAGCTAACGGATACACAGTAGAACATGATTCAGAATCACCAAGGGGTGATATTGCCGTGATTAATACCTGTGGATTTATCGGTGATGCAAAAGAGGAGTCCATAAATATGATTCTGTCATTTGCAGAAGCAAAGAAACGGAACAGGCTAAAGAAGCTGTTTGTGATGGGTTGCCTTTCTGAAAGGTACAGGGATGAGCTGCTGGAAGAGATTCCGGAAGTGGACAAATATTATGGTAAGTTCGACTGGAAGAACTTAATTGCCGATCTTGGTAAGTCGTATTACAAGGAACTTGAATTCGATCGCACACTCTCTACTCCTCCGCATTATGCCTATATAAAGATATCTGAAGGCTGCGACAGAACCTGTTCATACTGTTCTATACCTTTGATAACTGGTAAATACAAATCACGTTCGATGGAAGAGATTGAAAGAGAGATACGTGGACTTACAGATGAAGGCGTGAAGGAGTTTCAGTTTATAGCGCAGGATCTGACTTATTACGGACTCGATCTGTACAAAACCATGAAACTTCCCGAACTGGTGGAAAGAGTATCAGACATAAAAGGTGTGGAATGGATCCGTCTGCATTATGCCTATCCTGCACATTTTCCGACAGACCTGTTGCGGGTAATACGTGAAAGAGAAAATGTGTGCAAATATCTTGATATTGCACTGCAGCATATAAATGATAATATGCTGAAAATAATGCGCAGAAACATAACCAGACAACAGACTGTTGAGCTGATAGAACGCATTCGTGAAGAAGTGCCGGGAATACATCTGCGAACTACTATGATGGTGGGGCATCCTGGTGAAACAGACGAATATTTTCAGGAGTTGCTTGGTTTTGTTGAGAATAGCCGTTTTGAACGCCTGGGAGCATTCCCATATTCGCACGAAGAAGATACCTATAATGATCAACACTATTCCGACGATATACCTGCCTCGGTAAAGCAGGAAAGAATGGATAGGCTGATGAAGATACAAGAGGGAATTGCTATGTCTGTTAATGAAGCTAAAGTGGGTAGAACTATGAAGGTGATTATCGACAGGGAAGATCCTGATTATTATATCGGACGTACTGAATTCGATTCTCCGGAAGTTGACGGAGAGGTGCTGATAAGTAAAGAACGGGAATTATCTATCGGTGACTTCTATGATGTAACTATAATGTCTGTATTGCCCTTTGACTTAATTGGCAAAGTAAATTGATACTTGATATGTGATTTTGAATTTTTAGCTGATATCGGATTTATGATTAAATCAGATATCAAAACTTTATAGTATAACATGACAAACGAAGACCTTATTGCCAAAATTGCTCAACGCCTCGATTGGACAGATATTGCAGTTTCTGAAGTGTTGGATGCAGTGATAGACGTAGTTAAAGCTGAACTGTTGGAAAGCAACCGGATTATTATTGATGATTTTGGAGTGTTTTTTACCCGTATTCAATCGGAATATATTCTTGTAGACAGTGAAACAAATGATCGATATCTGATACCGCCCGTTGTTGAGGTGGATTTTGAGATGTTGAGCTTGAAAACAGAAGAGGAGATTTTACCTTTTGAGTTGATTTTTACCCCTGACGTGGCTTTGAACGAAGCAGTTAATATTTCTTTCTCGCATTTCGAACCCACTTTACTTAATGAAGGTGTGGAATTACCTGGAATTCAGGTAGTGATTCCAGTAGACGAATATGATGATCTGGAGGAGAATGATGAGCCCAACAAATCAGTACAATTGCATCCTGAAAAAGAAGAAACAGCAATAACTCAGGCTCCCGAAATTACACTTTCAGCCGGAATATCTGAGACAACGCCTGAATCAGCTCCCGAATCTGGTGATGGTGCAACAACTGAAGCAGTTCCCGAAACTTTTGCTGGAGCAATACCTAAATCAATAGCTGAAGTAACTCCGGAAACAACGCAAGAAGCAGTTACTGAAACAATTCAGGAACCTGCGCCTGTAAAAGTTATCGAAATATCCAATTCTTCTGCATCTGCAGAAGTTCATATGTCTGTTAATACTGCCTCTGGCATTATAGAGCACAAGTTGCCAGTGACAACTTCTCGTTCTGAAAAGAAAAAACGAAAAAAGAGGGCTACTGTGTTGATACCTGTTTTGGGAGGCTTGGCAATTGCTCTGGCAGCTCTTTTTTTTTTCAGGGGAGTTCAAACAAAAAAAGTTGAGCCACTAATAGTAAATAATGAAATAGAATATACTACTGAAAATGTCTATACTCCCCGGACAGACACCGTTTTTCAGTCGGTAAATGAAGTTGCTGTTCAAGCAAAAGAGGAGAAGAAGATAATGCTCGAAGAAGGAAAAACATTACGACTGCTGGCTTTGGAACTTTTCGGGAACAAGGAGTTTTGGGTGTACATCTATCTCGAAAATAAGAAAAATATACAAAACCCCAACATTGTTCCTTCCGGAACATATTTGCTCATTCCTGATCCGTCAACATACCGATTTGATCTGTCCGATCCTCAATCTGTTGCTGAAGCAAAAGCATTGGGAGATAAAGTGCTTAACGAATGTTTGAATTAATTTGTCATACTTTTGAAGTATTTTCATAATTATTTAACTCTTTATATATTGGTTTAATCGGAGGATATTCTTTAACTTTGCTATTTAAATAATTTTCCCATACAATAAGATATATTTAAGGTTGAGCTTTGATTCCAATCAAAAAAGTGAATGGATAGAGAATATTTTGAAATATATATAAGAACTATTTTAAAGTTTTATATCTTTTTGCTATACGTATTGTAGGCGATGCATCTTCTGCTGAAGATATTGTACAAGATGTTTTTACTGAATGCTGGATGAAACGTAACAGTCTCGATCTCTCCAGGTCATTAAAGCCTTATTTATATAAATTGACTTATAATCGTAGTCTTGATTTTTTGAAATTATCAGATAATAAAAGGGTTACTATTTCTGACAGATTCTCGCTTAGCGACGAAATTATGTATTCGGCTTTCACTTTAGACGAACAATTATATTCTGACGAAATTGGAAAAGAAATTTCAAATTGCGTTGCTGAATTACCCGATAAGTGCAAACAGGTTTTTTTATTAAGTCGCCATGATGACCTTAAAAACAGGGAGATAGCTGAAAAACTTAATATCAGCATTAAAACAGTAGAAAAGCATATATCAAAAGCACTGCAAACGATTCGTGATCATCTCTTGAAAACCGGCTATTTAGGAGCTTTAACTTGCTTTTTTATTAAGTTATTTAACGGTCATATATTCTATTTTTTCTAAACTATACTTGAAAAACTTAACAAAAACCTGACTATGTTTATAGGTTTTGAATATTAAATGTGGCTCGGTAAAGAAGATAATTCACATACAAATTATTAGGAAAAACAATATTTCTTCAAAATGTGAGTCCCCTCCAAAAAGTTTCTTTTATCGCAAACGGGCAAAAAAAGATATTGACATCCAATGTATTAAAAATAAACATTTTTTTTAAGTATTTTGGGAGCAGACTCAAATATCAATGCCTCGTTAAAACTTAATTTATAATAAAGACAGTCAATAAGTTACCCTTGATTCTTAAAAGTACCATATTCTGCTGGTATTCAGCGAATTATAGGAATTGTTTTAATAAATTGCCGAAGTGTTGAAATATTATATCCGAAAATTATATTTTAAAAACATGCGAGACAGGGTAGGGTATTTTGCTTCTCATTCGTGATATATTAAAACACCATAAGGAAGAAGTATCTATGCTACATGAGCAAATTGAATATAATGTACTGATATCCAAATATCTTGATAACGAAATTAGTTCTGAAGAAAAGAAGCAGTTGGAGTTTTGGATAATACAGTCGAAAGAAAATAAAGCATATTTCCGGGAGATGGCAAAGTCTTGGGAGGAATCAACAATAGCGCTGCAAGATAAAACAATTGTGCGAAATCAACTGATTAAATTCTTTGAAAGACAAAAACTGAGGAAACGGCGCACTCTATTAAAATGGATCTCGGGAGCGGCTGCTGCAGTTATTCTTTTGCTGATCAGTTTACAGTTGTTTCTTCCAAATGTGTTTTTCGGTGACGAAATATTAACGGTCTCATCTGAAGATACAAAAAAAGAGGTTTTTCTACCGGACGGATCTCATGTGTGGCTTAATGCACATAGCATGCTTAGTTATTCCCTCAAATTCAACCATTCACGGAAAGTCAGATTAACCGGGGAAGCACTTTTCGATGTGCAGGCAGATCGAGGAAGAAATTTTGTTGTAGAAACTGACAATGTAACGATAGAAGTGCTCGGAACACTTTTTCTGGTGAGCGATTGCGGAGAATCCTCTAAAACCGAAACGGTTTTAGAATCTGGCAAGATAAACCTGAAATTAAATAAATCGGGAGAAACATTACAGATGAAGCCCAATCAGCAAGTTGTATATAATCATTTGAATGGATCAACAACGGTGAACAATGTAAATGCTGCTGATTACACCAGTTGGAGAAAGAGCAGCTTGATATTTGAAAACAGACGATTGAGAGATGTTTTTATTCAGCTGGAGAAATGGTATAATGTAGATATTCAATGCAATAATAGTACTTTGTTGAATACTCCGGTGTCATTTATTCTTGATGAAGAATCGTTGAATGAAATATTAAGCATATTGGAGCAAATCACATCTTTATCGTGGAAAGAAAATGTTAATGATATAATAATAATTGAATAAATAATCTTTAAAACCAGTTGCGCCTATGACATAAACAGATATAGTAAAAATGAAAGGGCAAATGAAGTTACTCATCTGCCCAAAGTTTTTGAATTAACGTTTCTTCTTATTTTGTTCGCCCGGTGAAAGCGTAAAATAGAGGGGAAACTAATTACATAACAAAAATAACATAAAAAACATGTTGAACATACAAAAGCAGAATGATTCATCATTTTATTTTGGTAAATTAACGAATTACTTACGAATTTCCGTATTATTCATCAGTTTGTTTTTATTTATCATGACATCACAGGCAAAAGCCATAGCACAGAACGAGCTGATAGATCTTAAACTCAATAATACCACAATTATTGAGGCTGTAAAAGCTGTTGAAAAGCAGACAAATTACAAATTTGTGTATAATAATAATGATGTGGACGTTTCGCAAAAAGTTACTTTGAATGCAATAAACGAATCTATTGAAGATGTTGCTAAAATAATTTTTGCAGGATATCATATCGCGGTCAGAGGAAATAATGTGATAGTTACACGCAAGGCTTCTTCAGGAAGCAACATGAATATGATGCA
>NZ_DIQL01000004.1:0-217 GCF_002427225.1 Proteiniphilum sp. UBA5463
ATAAATTTGTTTGCTTTCAATATCTCGGTAAACTAAAACAAGCTGTCCGATTTTAGGTTTTTGCGTGTTGTATTCAATCCAATTCATTTTTCTAAATATAACGGCACATAACAATGGTTTTGCATAATAGCCTTATCAAGTGTCGTGGTTAATTTTAAGTTTCTACTATTTTCACGCCCGCCTCAACCATTAATCGCAAGTACTCACGAAAAGAATA
>NZ_DIQL01000004.1:454-59260 GCF_002427225.1 Proteiniphilum sp. UBA5463
TATTCGTAAACGCCACGTTAGCGGTTATTGCCCCAAACCTCTCTAATGTAATCTTTCATTACCATAAATACTGTTTTCCAAAACATATCTTCTTCAGTATTTGTGTTTATTTCGTGAGATGGGTTTCTGCTATACCATAAGTGCATTAATACCTTTTCATTGTAAGGCAACGAACCGCTAACATCGGTTTTGTTCAATGCCTCGTTTTTCTTTTGTTCAAAATTTTCATTCATAAGATATTTTTTTTTAAGTTGAAAGTTTATTTTTTTAATTCGGTACTAAACAAAGCCTCGCCCCGTTAATTAATTATTCTATCGGTCTCCAGCCGATAATATTATCAGATCGCCATACTTTATTGAAAAAAACGATCTCAAAATAAAACCCAAGACGATTTGACTTGCACTTGCATAAATATAAACCAGCATCATCCGGCAACTCCTCTTTCGGGTCTCTCCAACGAATGGCTTCATTATAACCGACCATAAATGATTTGTGAGCAACCCCTAAAAGTTCATTTATGATATAAAAACCACTGTGATTAGAACTTATCAATTCCTCTTGTAATTCTCGAACGAAGGCTATTGCTTTTTCTTCTGCTTCATTTTTCATAATATATAATACTTGTTTTGTTTGGATTCTGCCCACATAACATCGCCGCAAGCGTTGAATATTTTAGTCCCATATCTTTAGCAGCGCTTGTTACTGTAGGATATATTTTCCCCGTATCATTGTTGATAACCTTTCTCGCCATGCGATTATTTTCCCCGGTTCTCATCCTGCCAGCGTCCCTTAAAATTTTTCTATGTCTATCCCCTATTTTGCTTAATCCAATACTAAATGCGTGTTTGCAATTTTCACTTCTTGTACACCACTCCAGATTAGCGACAGAATTGTTTTCCTTATTTCCGTCAATATGATTTACATCAAGAGATTTATCATCAGATGGAATAAATGCCTCGGCTATAAGTCTTTGAACTTTTATTGTTTTTGATTTATAATATCCAACACTAAGTCCAACTCTTAAATACCCCTGTTTATCTTTCGACATTTTTAGAAATTTATCCGTCTTTGCGCTATATATTCTGCCATCATTTGTTGCGAAGTACCCCTTATATTCATTAATTTCTTTAAATATTATTTCTTCTACTGTCATAATCTTTAGCTTATATCGTCAACCTCCAAATCAAATTCCCATAATGGGTTTTCCGTTGAAATCTGGGCAGTATATCCCAAACAAAACTCCACCCATTCTTCCATTTCAGCATCGGTGCACTCACACGGTGCTGTTACTGTTATTGTGTATTCCCTTGTCATAATCCCTCCTGTCTTAATTTTTCTTCTTTCATTTCTTCTTCGGTTTAAACTTTGCTATCAATTCGTTCTTGCTCCAAATCTCCTTGTCTTTCGTTATCCTGATGTCGTATTCGACGCTTTGGATGAACCGCCAATACTCAAGTCGCTCCGTGAATATCCTCATACCGCCATTCCAAGTTTAAGTTCTACAATCCTTGCCGAATCAGCGACAAGCAACTTTTGCCAGTATCCGTGTGCAAGGTAGTCGTTGATGGATAGTTTCGTCTCCATCTGCTTCAACCCGTTGATAATCGAACTGTGGCTCTTATATCCGAACATGTCCGCTATCCGCATCAGGCACCAGCCTCTTCTTCTTAGATAATAGTACACCGCAAATCTGGCGTAGGTGAATCTCACTTCTCTCGACTTGTCAAGCAAATCGACACCGAGTATGTTTGAAAATTGCTCTGCTGTCATGTCAAAATAATGTTAGTTGTCTTTGGTGATTTATTAATCTCTGTTTCGCCTGCTCGTAATAATCCTTATCCAATTCAATAGCTGTTAAATCAAACTTTAAGTCGTGGCAAGCTATGCCAATTGATAAACTCCCAAAATGGGTGTCTAAAATTGTATCACTAAAAAATAGTCAGGAAGCCCACGTGTTTCAACCGTGGGAGGAATGACTAAAATGGTAGTTTTTCTATTGGTGTGAATGGTAAATCGTTCATAAAGGATGTATTTCCCGTAGGAGCGAATGATAAATCATTCTTGAACTGCTCCTCGCTGGTGTTGAACTTCGGTGTTGCTACCGAAAGACCCGAATCCAGTTCCTGCCAGTTATACACGAAATTTTCAAACGGCTCATTCAACATCCGCTTGCTCTCTATCTCGAAGTACAACCCGACCATGTAGTCCTGAACACCCAAATCCCTGTTCTTCGCCACCTCGATCACGTTGTGGAACTTGTGATAATGGGATGCAACAGCTTCGCCGAAATATTCATTCGATTGTCGTATGTAGTCGTTGTTAACCCTGTGGACAATAAAGACGTTGTCGGCAAGGTTTCTGATATTCCCCGTACCGCTAATGTCGTCCGGTCTTAATAGCGCCTTGGATTTCTTCGGGTGTGCAACAACATGTATATGCACGTCAAACTCCTTTGCCAAAGCGGACAATGACTTCACGGCGCTCGTCTGTTGAGCGTTCATCTCGTTCCCAAGCTCGTCAAGCTCGAGCGTCATTATATTATCCAGTACCACCACGTCAATATCTTTCTTTCCCAACCGCTCCCTCAAATCGGCAAGAAGCTGGGTGTACTCGCTTCCGTAATCGTTGTTGTAAAGAAAGAAGTGCCCGTCAAGCCACTTGTCAATAAGAACCCCGTGTCTCTTTGGAACGTAGAACCTGTTCTCATTTTCGGTAGCCATCGTGAACTGTCTCCCTGCTGCCTGCAAGCGCAACCAGTTCTTAACCCTGCTCGGAGTGAGTTCTCCCGAATACATCAGCACGTTGAATCCGTCGTTTACCGCAGTAAGTGAAAGCTGCCCCAAGACGGTGGATTTCCCAGATGAGGAGCTCCCAGTCCATATTGAAAGCTCTCCTTTCATGAACCCAATAATCTTCCTGTCCAGTTCGTCAAAATGCGAACGGACGTAAACAAGGTTGCTCCTGTCTATGTCCTGTATCTCCGACATCTCTAAGAACTTCTCCCCCTTGTCCTCTTTCTGCGCTTTCTTTACTTCGGGTTTCGTTCCGTATGCGGAATGCCTGTGCGGAGAGTACTCGTATGCCCTCGGCTCGAACATCTTCCTTACATCCTGCCACCGATATTGAGAACAGGAGTTGTGAAAACACTTGTATCCTATCGCCCCGCTATCGAGTCTGAATATTGCCGCATCCTTTCCGGTGTGGGTATGGTCAAACAGACAATGCTCCAACACGTACTTCTCGCCACCTGCATACTTAGTCCGCTCTCTTACCTTTATGCCGTGACTTGAAATAAAGTTGTCTATATCGAACCTGTCCGCACCGTAGCTGTTCCATCTGTTCCTCTCGTCTGGAACCGGAAGCATCGCCGCAACCTTTTTCAACAGGGATATGTCTGTCGGCTTTATCTCGTCCGGCGCTTTTGTTATCCTGCTCTCCCTGTGCGGCCTGTCCTTGCTGTCCTTTCCCTTTCTCGCAAATGTGCCGTAGAGCTTCGTAATCCTCGAAGCGTTAAAAACTGTCGTGTCTATCTGCGCCTTTGGAGTAGAAAAGAACATATCCAACACCTGAAGAACCTCACGTATCAGCTTTGTATTTTCGTCGCTGTTTTTAAGAAATATCGGGTACAACAAGTGAAAGCCGTTTCCACTGTCGGCAGATACCGGAGACGAAAAACCGATGTCCCTAAGGAACTTATACACCTTTAGTCCCGCATCTCTCGCTTCCGCCTTTTCTTCGTCGGTAGCGCCAACCCCGGTTGGTCTTGTCGGGTCAATATCAATAAGAAGCCATCTCCTGTTGGTGATGTCGGCGTCTGATGTTGTATTCTTTGACAACTGAAAACACTCCTGCTGCTTGCGGTCGTAGCATCCCTCTGCAATGTCGTTGAACACGAAGTATATGTTATCACGGCTGAAAGGTTTCAACGCCTCTATAAGACTGTCTGCGCTCTTGAAGTACCCGCTGTAAACCTTGTCGCCTATTATTCTTACCTCTACCAGTCCGTTGTTCTTGATGACATCGACCGCCATCCGCACTTGCGTTTCATCCATTTACTGCGCCTCCGTTATCTTTCTTAAATCCCTGTAACCGGCAATTTCAACGGTCTTGGGTTTTTCAGTTAAATCATACTCCGGCAGGTTGTTCAAAAACGTACCGAAGTTCTTCATGTACACCTTGTCTCGTTTGCAGTCATCAACATACCTCTGTATCGTACGCACAAGCTGATCTCTTGTCTTGTCTTTCAGCAGCCGTGCTATCTTCCCCCTGTCGGAAGAACTCTTACCCAGGTTTCTGCCAGTAACGACACATCTCGTCGGGTATGATGAATAAACGGCATCAACATCTTCCTTGTCAGCTACCGGCTCTTCCCTTGCCATGAACACACTCTTTGCCATGTTGTAAATGGCATCCACCTGCGATTCATAGTATATGTCCGGCGCATTGTCGGGGATTGTTTTCAACACCGTATGCAGGTACTCCCGAAATTCGGTCTTGTCGCTTTTCTTTGCCATATCAGAAGTTTATCAGATTCTTTTCAAATTCACTTTCCGAAATTCCCCGAAGAATAGTGGAGAATATCACATCTTTTACCCTGTCATACAGGTCTCTGAACTCGTGCTCATCCATGCTCGAAAAGGAAACGGACTTCGGCACATCCACCCATTCCTTTAATCGGAATGAAAACACCTTGTCGCAATGCCCGGCGGCTACTTCGAGAGACTTCCTGAATACCTCCTTATTCCCGTGAAAGAACTCCACCTGCTTCTCGTTAAGATACTCCCAGGTGCAGTTAATCAATGCGAAGTACAGATTGTGAAACCGGATATTCCTCGGCTGCTTTATCTCCGCCTGATATACCTCTCCTATTTTCAACTTCTTCTTTTCGTCATGGTCGGCATCGTACATCGGCACGAGACCTCTTGCCGTGTTAAGCAGGTTTAGCTTCATAGCTTCTGTACTATTAAATCGTTTATTCCTTTCCAGACCTTGATCTTTCCGTCAATATACAGCTTGTTTAAAGCCTCCCTAAGAGGTTCTTCTCCCATATCGGAACACTTGTTCCATATCTCGATGAAAGGGGCGCAAATCGGCTCTATTTTAGCTTCTCTGCGCCCTCTCTCTATCGTGTCGATTGTGGAAAGAATCCTATCCAACTGCATGTTTCCGTATCAGCTTAACCGTGTTCTTATCGGTTCTTACAAAAGCACAGTTCGAGAAGTTGCTTATACCGATATTTCTGTACTGCATGGCTTCCCTCCTGAATACTTTTACCCAGTAGCTATCGTTGTTTTCTTTCATGGCTCTTTTTTTTAAAATGGTAGTCCGTCTCCTCCGTCAGAATCGGGAATATCTTCCTGTCTTTTCTCAAACTTGTATTCCTTGCCGCTGCCGACAAACACTTTTTTTGCCTTGTTCTGCCGCTCCTCTTTGGTCTGCGACATATATAACATATGTGTTTCTCCGTACTGTCCTGTCTCTCTGCGTTCGTCAAGTACAAGGTTCACATACTTCTTGCCGTTCTTGGCTTCCACAATTTCACTTTTCGGAATATCCGATAAACATACGCTTACTGTAATCATCTTCTTAATTATTTTTGGTTTTAAACTGTTATTTCAACTTTATCCTGATTGACGGCTTTACCTCCGTCTGTTTTACATATTCCTTGTGCAGTTCCGGGTGTTCCTCTTTGAACCTCTTCCCGTCAAAGGTCTCCTTTGTGTAGGCATCGACTTTTGAAATGGTGAAGTAATCGTTATCCCATCGGCTGACACCGTGCCTCTCAAACATCTCGATAAGTTGCTGGTTGAAAGTGTCCCTCTTTACTTCGAGTTCGGCAATCTCCACCAGTACGTCCGACATCTTTTTTACAATCTCAATCGCTTTCTGGTCGTTAACAGTCAGCAGGTTCTTTTTTACATACTGCCGACCATCTCTCTCGCAGTTTAGGAGCTCTATCACTTCTTCCTGCGGAATTTCATCAATTGGATGTAGCGATACTCCGTTGCGAGTCCAAATGGCGTAAAACTTGTTCACCGGAATATCGGGATTGACAATGTTGAAAAGATACTTGCAAATTGACAGTTGCCATGACAGCGACTCCTTGTCGAGTGCCGCCGTGTTCTTAACATCACCCAGGTCAACCGCTCCAATAGGCGTATCCTTAAACCTCAACAGCTTATCTATCGGGGTGGCAAAATCGGCATAGTCCGTGACAATGTATTCACTGTCTAAAACTTCAAATCCGCTATCCGCTTTAAGCTGTGCGTAAAGTCTCGCCTCCTCGCTGTTGATTTCTCCGAACATGTCATATACCTGTAAGTCTTCATGCACCTTTGTTCCTCTCGCAGCAGCAGCTTTTAGAATCTTTTCGGGAACAGCCCTGTACTTGTCTGGAAAAAGTTGTCTGGAAATAATACCAGTAATTCCGGTTAGCCTCTTATCACCAAGCCAATACTCGTGGTTTTCGGTAAGGATTACGCCGCAGTTATTTAGTGCCAAGTCGTTTCTTTGCATTTGTCATCTCGTTTTTAAATTCAGCAACCCCCTGTAGGTTCTTAAAGGTATCCCACACAACCATCAGGTCTTTTGAGCTCTTGCATTTTGATATGGCCTCCATAGCCTGTTTCATGTCGCTTTCAATATTCTTTGGCGCTTTTGCCTTTGTCTTAGGCTGTTCCGCTTTCGTCTTTGTTCCCATCGAAAATCGAACATTACCGTTCTGGTCTTTTATTTCCAACTCGCTGATCTCTCTCCTGTCGTTATAGGCGATGTGAGATACCTTGAACTTGACCTTGAATGACAATGCCGGCTTTCCCCTTGAATTATCAACTTCTTCCGCCGCAAGGTTAATCCAGATGAAAGGAGCAGTATAAAGTTCCCTGCCAATACCAACGTTGAACCCAGCCCGTTTAAATGCGTCCGATGCCTGCCCTTTCTCTTTCTCCGTGTTGCTCTCTACTCCAACATCCTGTTTTCTTACCCAACACCTCTTGTCGTTGTCCCAGATTTCAATATTGCAGAACAGGTTGTCGTTGATTACTTCGTGCGTCCTCTGCCAGTTTCCGTTTCCGAATATTTCATCAAGCAGGTTCATATCTGTTCTTGCATCCTTGTAAAGCAGGAGAACACACCCGTTTGTCTTTACTGATTGTGCCCGACATTCGATTTCGTCGGCTCTTAATAATCGTATCTCATTCATGTTATAGGTATTTACTTGTTGTGTCTCCGCAAGACCGCAGGTAATCGTTGGTCTTTTCAATGGCTCTCGCCTCAATCTCCGCCTCTTCAAGCCGATTTCTTTCTTCGGCTATTTCTTCCATCCGCTTTTTTACAACCTTTCCGACAATATCGATAAACATCTCCCTGTCAAACCAGTCTGGGTCTTTTTCAATAACAGCCGTCCTGCCAGTACTGTATTCGTAGATAATCTCGTCTATTTCCAAGTCATCTTCAAAATCGTAGGAAAAGAAGAATGTGTATCCGCAGTAGTCGGTGTAGAATCTGCCGTAGTCATCGTTATTTTCGGCTATCTGGATAGCAGCATCCGCTATAATCTGTGTTGTTGTCATAGTTTTCCCTTCATTACTTTTTTAAATTGCTCTTTGGATTCAAATTTGATTGCATTTTTCCATGTATTACCCAAAATATCATAATACCTATTGTAATCTTTTCTATCATAAACTCTTATTATAGCATAAGAAGTGTCATTATCCCAGAATATCGCCAAATCGCCTTTTTTCGGCTCATCGCTCCACGGTTCGAGCCAGTCCTCGTCAAATATAGGACCATATATATCTTCTGAAAAAATCACACGCCCATTACCTATATATTCTTTAACAGTAAGCCTTCTCCCAATATATGCGTCCATTCCAGGCGTGAAAATTGGCTTAATGTTTCCGTGAGTCTTGCTCGAGATGCCGTCTTTTATCCTAACAACATCACATACCTTGAATTTACGCTTCGGAATGTCTTCTACGCACTTTTTGTCGTCATTCCACCGCTTTCCTTGTTCGGCGAGTGCATCAATCATTCGTTGTTTTTCTTCTGTGGTTGCATGGCGTTTGACTCCATAGTAACCTGCAACTTTATCAATGACGAGCTCTCCATAAACTGGTAAATATGCGTGATCAAATGTGCGACCACCATCAGCCTCTTTGAAAATTAAAATTGAACCGAACTTGCTAACAACGAAGTCTCCATCATTATAAATGGGAGTGTCTTCAATACACTTTTTTTCGGCGTTCCAACGTTTACCATCTTTCCTTAACAATTCAATTAACTCTTGTTTTTCTTCTGCGGTTGCATATCTAAAAGTAGGTTCTGAAAAATTCGCTGCATATGCTCCATTATAACTCAGCATATCTGAATATATAGGCCATGAGTTAGCATGATAAATGTTTGGATAGCTCTTAACTATCATTATTCTGCCATCTTCATATACAAAGTCGCCGTTTTTGTACTTAGGCTCTTCCACCAGTTCCATCAAACTGTCAACTCCCGATTCAATTTCTTTCAATCGGTAAATCTTATCGTCAATTTTTATTCTCATTGCTTTTTTTTAAAGTGAATATTCTGCAAACCATTTTTTGCCGTTAGTCTTTCTCTCCGTCTTAATCGGGAGTCCGTCACGCTTTAATTCGTATATCCTCGCACCAAGACGAAGACAATCGTACCTGTTCAATGCTTCAAGCGGAGTAATACTCTTTCCGCTCTCCAAATGCTGTCTGATTAACTGATTCTGTGTTCCCATATCTTAAAGAATTTGAGCTTCTTGACGGAATCGAACCGCCACCACCTGAAACAGATGCACTACCGTTATACTAAAGAAGCAACACGACAGACTATCTCACGACACCCTGCCGCCAACTAAAAATTTTACAAACAATGAAAAACAAGTTCCCGAAAACCAATCACTCGGCAATCGGGCAGGCAGTATTTATTAATCATTACATCAAACATTGGTTAATACTGTGGGAACTGCCTGTTAGCGCAATATGGTTTTGTAACCTCCACCAAAAGGATTGCCTAAGCATTGCACTGTATTGTGAAAGGATGGGGCAGGATTCGATACCTGCACGGCATAACTTCGCATTTCCATTACTGCTACTGCCTACGATATCAAGGAGACCTGCCTGTTTACTAAAAACTTATTAACAGTTCTCCGTACCGTTAGCGTCTATTTCCGCCACCCATCCTAATTTCTTCTTTCTCCGCACATATCAGGGTCTTGTTAACCGGCCACCCAAAGGATTACATTGCTTTCTACAATGGATTGTGCTATCTTCCGGCTTCCTTTCGCCGTGTTATCGCTACCTTTTCCGTAGCTCACCATTAAGTCAAAGAACTTTTTTTGTTCCCGAAACCGAAACAAATCAGCTTCGGGTGTGCAGACCGTATCACTACGACCTTTTCCGCAAATTAAATATGCAACAAAGATCTATCTTATCTCTATCAGCGAGGTCTCTCCCTCGTCGTTTATCACATAAAATCCGGTCAGTCTTCCGTTCTCTTTCCTCGCCACAACATTTCTCCTGTTCCCGGATTTATAAACCCTCCTTGCCAGCCTGTCGGCACCCGTCATCCACTGACCGTCGTAGTGAACCAGATTATCTATCTTTCTCATTTTTCTCCTATGGTTAAACCTACTTAAAATCAAATTGGTTATGGAATTTTTATTTGTATTGTTTTCAGAGATCATATATTTGTATCTTTTTGTTTTTGTAGTTGCAAATCATTGTTTCATCATCACTCCGCAAATGTACAAATAAAAGTTTGAATACGCAAATTATATTTGTTGTTTTAACTAATCTTAACTAACTTTTAACAGTAGCTATTTGCAAATTGTTGATAATCAGTGGTGGCTATACAAACAAAATTTGTAATCGACAAAAAAACGGACACCGTATGGAATCCGTCTGAAAAATGTGGTCTTTGAAATGTTTATGTCAGTCCTAAATTGAGCCTTTTGCCTTGAGATACCTTTCAAAATTGGCGTAGGTTTCAGATATGAGAGACAGCTTTTCCCTTGCGAGTTCTTTGCATGCGATCATATACTGCGTGTCGGTATTCCCTGATGGTCTGACAATCGTGATGTTTCTTTCTTTTGCGAGTGCCATCGCTTCCACCAGGAGGTCTTGGTTCTCGTACCCAGTCGGGTCATCCACGAGGATTGTGTTTGTGTAGTTATTGTCACTAACGACGACAACATTTGAACTTGTTCCGATAATGGAAGACAATCCAGATATTATAGCTTGTAGCGACATCCTGTTGCAAGTGGTGTCGGTGAACCACTCAGAACCCGATGAGATTTCTTCATCATCATTTGTCATGATAAAAGCACATGCTCCGATTCTTCTGCTTGCCTCTGCAAGTCCCTTAGTGTAGATTTTTACCATATTTTGCAAGTTATTGATTTACATGGGGTGTTCTGCTTTGACACCATTATATATAATATTCACGGTACTATTACAGCCGCCACCGACTTCCCCCGAAGAGAGAGAAGAAGAGATATTATTATATTTACGGCTATGTTCAAAGAAGATTCTTATGTTTTCAGGTTTTGCCAATCCGTAGCTGTTTGTTTGGCGTACCCAAATCTTGCCATTGTACATGTACAAGAAATTACCCTTACACATCTCGGCCTCCTTCAATGCCGAATATTCCCACCTTGAGAGCTTTGATGTTTCTTTGCGGCTCATGTAAGTCTTGAACCTGAGTCTTCGGTAAATCACCCCAGACTTGTGCAGTTCATTGACATCCCTCTTGGCGGTGCTGATTGACACACCCATCATTTCTGCTATCTCATCGTACCCGAAACTAAACCCAACGTAGTTCGTCACACCGGAGCATACTGCAAGCCCTCGTCTTGCTCTTGCTGTCTTCCATTTGCCATGCCTTACTTCTTCGTGAATGATTTCTGTATCGCCGGCGTGCTGAACTATTTTGATTTGGTTTAAAAGTATCGAATGACGAAACTTCTTTATTATCTCTTTGTGTGAAATTGGCTTGCTCAATTCAAGAGTATATATGATGTCATACTCGTTGTAAAGTCTGCAAGCTATGATAAGACCGTTTTCTCTTCTGATGTAGCCGAATTTCTCTGCATCTGATAGACATCGTTTCAATTTGGCGTCACCAAGCCCGAATTTTGATTTAAGGCTCTTATAAGACAGGTTCTTTCCTTTTAGGACTGATGATACGTACATTGCTTTAATTTGCAATGCGAAGGCGTAGGCATCAACCCTCGACTTGTCGTGGTGAATGTCCTTGATATGTTCTATGGAAAAATGCAGCCTTCTCATATTGAAAAAGCCCCGTCGGATGAGGAAGCATCGTCAGGGGCAGTTACGTGTATCGACACGTGGCGTAAATCGTATGTTGAGTGCAATTGCTTCCTCAATATGCAACACAAATATACAAACAATATTTATAATATGCAAATTTTATATGAAAAAGTTATCGACAATTGGAAAAACAATTAAATAAAGACGGTCAGACCGAGGCAAGTCCGACCGCTCTGCGCTGTTTACGGGTACAGCGGAGGAAACCTTTACATACCCCAAACCAAAGGTAGAGGGTTCACACGCTCATCACGAGCGCCTTTCTTTTCTCTTTCGGATAATCCGACGTTCTTCTCCGTGCCAGCCCGCCACAATCCATGCACCGGACATTGGAAAATTTCGATACATTGGTGTATGAAAATGTACCCGTGTCGGCGAGATTGGATGAACCACAATGCGGGCATGTCTCGTCCTCGTTTTCAAGGTACATCGATATATTCGGGTGGTTCTTTATCCACGGCCTCAACTTGAGGTACACCTGTTCGAGAATTTCAACGTCCTTGATGTTGTACGCAAGCATGTAGTCGAGGGCTTCCTGTTCCCCGGCAAGGCATCGTTTCCACAGCAAAAAATTTGTATCGCTCTTGTGTTCTATTCCCAGATACCCGGCAAGTGCATCGAGCTTGTTTGAAGAGAACCCGAAGTTCTCCTTTGCAACCTTTAGGGTATCTATCTGTCGATATGGCGTAGGCGGCATGAGTCCGTTTATCAGGAATCTGCTGTTAAGTCTTGGAGTGTCAAACCTCTGTCCGTTATGCGCTATAATTATATCAGCCTCATTAAACAGGTGCCACATTGACTTTGTAATGCGTGAATCGTCCTCCCTTAGCGCCTCTTCCGGTGTAAGCACGTCGCTCATCATGTTCGGATTGTTCAGCCACTTTGCGCTCCATGACAGCATGAACCACTCCGATATGGTCTGGTCTAACGAGACGAACTGCTTGAACCTGCCCCACACGTAGGCGCTAAGCGGCGATGTCTCTATGTCGAATATCAGAATCTTCGGAAATTTGCTCTTGTCGATTTTCAGTTCCGTTATATGGTCTTGCATCGAACGGTGATTATTCAGCATCTCCCTTTCCTTGTCGCTGATGCGAACCCTGTACTTGTAAGAATCCTTTCTCTTGTTATAGCTCTCTACCTTGTGTCCACGTATCGAAGCAATGAATATCATCTCCTCGTCGTTAAGTGTCTCTTTTTTATTCATCCCCAACTGTGTTTGTTCAACTTAAAATTTATATTTAACTCCGAATTGATGTGCCCTGTTTCCGCTTATATTGTTATACAGGTAATTGTACTCCAATCCCAGGTCTTTAATGAAGAATCCGCCGCCAACCCCCACGTAGTTGAGCGTGTTATATGTAGCCGAAAAGTACGGCATGATCAATGGCTTCCTGTAAGTGGTTTTTTCTATGTGTATCGGTGTAAACGTGTAGTCAAATGATTGTATTCTGTTGTACTGAACCACCTGCTTAATATCCAGTTTCCCCTGCTCGTTGTTGAATACGTTGAAAGAGTACTCCCTTTTTAATATGAAGTCGGCTATTATCTTTCCTGTATCTACCGAGTGCGTGATGTAATTATTTACGGTATCTACTTTCCAGAATATTGACGGCAACTCAGTTATGCTTGTCTCGAACTCCCTTAGCTCTTTCCCTAACTTGAAGTCGGCATAGACTGTCCCCTTGACCGTTTTCCCCGCCACGAGACGCTCCCTGTCGTTTTCCTTGACAGTAATCCTCGCAAAGAAAAATCCAAGCGCAAATCCTATTAAAACGAGTATTATTTCTTTTTTCATATACTTTTGAAACATAATGTGAATATAGTGAAAATCAGCCATGTATAAAAGCCATATCGTCTTGAGTTATCAACATTACGACTTAACGATAGAACTTTTTATATTTTTCCGGCATATTATTCCTTAGTGCCGTTTTTATTTCATCTACCGTTATGTCTAAATCTTTATTGAGATCAAATATCTTGTTCTGTTTTGCAACGATGTCAGGGGTTATCACAAAATGCGGCTTGCCCATCGCCTTAGGATAGAAGACAGCCAAATAAACATCCACCCACGACTTCATCTTTCCCTTGTACGGTCTTAAATAAGCCAGAACATAATATAACTGCTGTACGTTGTTCATTCGCTTTAGGACGTCCGTGGTTGTTCCTAATGAGCGTGCCGTGGATGGCATGATCTGTATTAACCCGACGGCACCGCTTATCTGATTTACCGCCTGTGGATTTAGTCTGCTTTCAAACCACATAACAAACATCAACCAGTTTGCCTCAATGCCCAATTCATGGGAAATGTTGTTTACCTTTTCGGTAAATTCTTCCCTGTTCTCTTTTATGTATTCCTCGAAATTCATGCCGTTTCTTTTTTATATGTTCCGAGCGGTGGCCGTCTTAATTTGCAATCAGTGACGAAACAGACGTTGTTTTCAGCCATCCTGCGTTCCTTAATTTCATTTTCAATTGTTTTCTGCATACCTGATATTTTTCGGTTATTCTCTCCAACATTAAATTCAAGATTTTTCAATTTCTGATTGGCCTCTTCGAGTGCGGATTTATATCCGTCAATAAGTCCTTGCTGCTGCTCTATCAGCTTGTCTTTTCCCTCTATGATCTTGTTGAACCTGTCCTGCTGCGAACCGATCAATTCCATCATTTTGTTCATCGCCTCGGTTGAGCTATCCACTACATCCGCTTTAGAGCCAGCTTTATCCTCCTTTAGCTTGAATAACCACGAAACACCACCTCCAGTAAGCATTCCGACTATTGCCGATATAATTATCTCCCAATTCATACCTTTTCCTTTATAACTGTTTTAAACTTTTCTTCATTTTTTTAGTCAAATATTTGGTATTTACCATTTTATTTTGTATATTTGCGATTATTAAAATTTTGAATCATGAAAAAAATTCTATTTCTATTATTGATTGCACCCGCATTTTTTCTTTGTTGCGGCAAAAGCGAATCCGACATAATTGATGAATTTGAAAAAGAGATTAGCGATGTTAATCCAGATGTCCCCATTTACTGCGATTTATAATTTACCTTGCTTTTAATCTATTAGTTACAATCCATCCTATAGTACCAACCCCGACTAGTTCGACGTATTCCCCGAAGTCTATAATCATTGAATTTGCCGATATTGGATTTGATCTTCCTGTCAATACACTTATAGTCCCAGGTTGATCGTTATACTGATCGACAATGTCTGTTGTGAAACCGTAATTTGCATTCAATATCTGCTCAGTGCCTGCTGAAATTTCTATTTTGCCCCAAAAATTTATACTTCCGTCATCAGCTGTTTCCCCGTTGAAAACAGCAATTCTGTACCCGTTAATCACCGTTGGTAGCTTTACCGTTGTCCTACCAGTACCAGGCTGATTCCTTGCTATTACATTTGTGCTTGCTGTTGCCGGGTTTGTTATAATAGGATGAAAACCACTCTCATCTCCCCACCATGCTGCCTGGTTGTATGTTTCAACAAATGGAATTCTTACAAGCCCCTCGAAATATCCGGCGTTTCCCTTCACCATTCCAGTAAATTCCCCGTCGGTTGCATTTACCGTACCTTCTACGGTCAGGTTTCCGACAGCATCCCAAGAAAGTTTACCCCCAGCTCTGTGTCCTGAACCGTCGTGTCTGTCAATTGATTTTGCCGTACCAGCTATACCCTCCGCATATGTTCCGCCAGCGACAAGGAACGGTAGGTTCTTGTTAGCTCCCTGTATCCCAGATATAAGCCCGGTAACCTGTTCGCTGTTCAGTTCCCTGTACTCCGTTATCACCGTACTGATCAACCCTCCGTTAATGGTTGTTTTGAAAGTATCGGTAACCGCAGCCCCCTTCAACACTTTTGCCAGAACCTCGTTAGGACGGAAAGAGATTATATTCCCCAAAGCGGTTTCCTTGTACGTCCCACTTTTTGCAGAATCGAAAACGGGTGTCCAGTTAACGCCGTCTGTGCTTACCTCTGTTTTTGTGCCGTAGTAGGTACGACCGTCAGCGTAATAGTGCCATATTTGTATATAGTCGATATCGTAGTATATTTGTCCGAGGTCGATCTGTGCATATACTGAAACCCCAGTGCCAGTTATTGACGAATATGTCGATAAATTATTGTCCGTAGAGTTTTGTGCTGGATTTCCAGTGTTGAACGTTCCATTTGAAGTCGGTACTTTAGATAACGCCAAATTTGTTCCTGCTTTATTTGTTATTTTTATCTCGCTCCAATGATTGTCACTGTTTACAGAACTACCATTAACCCAATCCCTCACATACCTTGCACGCATGTAACCGTCTGCTGCGAGTTGTGCTTGTTCGGCGGTTAGTTTTGCATCACCCGCATTTTGATTTACCTTGTTCGTGATGTTGTTAAGCAGAAACGTTTTTTCGTCGTAATACTGTGAAAAGGCTGTTCTGATTGATGCGCCCGAAACGGTCGAATTCGTCGTTAAATTTGCGAGTACCGGCGAAAGCAGATTGTTAAGTGCCGTGTATTTCGCTTCGTAATTGCTCTTATCGACCGAATAATCGTTTGCCTGCGCCCAGATGCGTGGATATTCGGCGTAGATTTCTTGCCACAGATTACTCAGGTACTGTTTCTCTGACGGGTCTGCAACGTTGTCCGAAAGGATATCGTTGATGCGGGTCTTTTCGGTGTCGATGGCGGCTTGAACGTCTTCGGGTGCGGGTGTCCAATCGGTGGCTTTGTTGCCTTGCTTTAGGTTGAAATTCCTTATTTCATACTGATTTATGCCTGTCGCACCAATTATATAAATATGGGTATAAGATGTATTTTCAATCGCATAATAAAAGCTAGCTTCAACTTTAACCCATTCGTCGACTATTAATTGCGGTCTGTTGTGCTGTACGGAGAGCGCACTGTTTACGTAATAAACATCATTTTGAAATTGGATGTTCTCATTTGTTACTTTTATCTCGAATGTTATTGTGTACTGCTTGTTTAATGGCACATTTAGCTCATCCATTCTGAATATCGCTAACGCACTGGCGGACGTGTTATTCGAGAAGACATAATCGCCCTCGTACTTTAAATAAATGTGTTCAGCATTTTTTGCGACAGCCCAATAATTCCTCCCCCCAATCTCCAAATTATTCACCGCCTCCCATTCACTCGAAACCGCATACCCTGTGTAGATAGTTTGTGCGGGATTCTTGTAAACAACTTTAACCCTCGACCAGATATATTGCCCTTGAATCCATGCAGGTTGCGTTGTGCTCCATCCAGTTGTAGGTTGCACAGTCTTTGAAGTGGAAATTGCATATTCCTCCGTCACGCTCTCAACGCCTTGTCCTACCGCTCCAGTATCACCTTTTTTAGGTGTGATGTTTGCGGGAGTGGAATAGGTAGGATTGCCTGCCGAATAGGTTGTTTTTGTACGAGTCCAAAGCTGTTCACCCTCTGCCAATGCCGGTGCGGTTGTAGCCCATCCTGTCGTTGGTGCTGTAGTCGGGCTTGTGTTCTTTGCAAATTCAACATCAACACCAGTTATCGAAACACCATCGGCACCCGCCCTGCTTTTACTTATCGTAAGAACCTTGTCGATTGTAACTCCACTATAAACGGCACGAAGCACTACCGTTGCGTTGTCTGCGCTCATGGCTGAAACCGAATACGCCCCTGCGGATGTTATCGCTGCGGTACACCCCGTTTCACTCACTTTTGAGAATGTTATTCCAGAAGTTACTTTCGTTACACCGTTGTACACCCAGAACTCTCCGTTTGCGGGAGTAAAGGACGAAACGGCACCTGCGCTGTTCGCTTGAAGCGTAACGCTTTCGTTCGTAAGAAGCCCTACAATTGCGTTCTGCCCTGCGTCTCCCTTTGCGCCCATCTTTCCTACAGAATAGGAAGTAGATGTTGAGCTATCCGTATAGGTTATTACAGTTCTCGTCCACAGGTATTGATTTTCGGAAACGGATGGAATAGTTCCCGACCACGTTCCAGTTGGAACAACAGTGCCCGATGAACTTGCCTGATAGGTTATAACAGTTGAACTTATCCCTTTCCCGGCAGCACCAGAAACGCCCTGTTTTGAAACGGAATAACTTGTCGTTGTGGTACTGTCCGTATATGATGTAATCGTCCTCGTCCAGAGAAACTGCCCCTCCGGAACAGTGGGAACGGATGTCAACCACGTTCCAGTCGGTGCGGTTGTGCCGGAAGCTCCAACCTGATATTTTATTTCCGTTCCAGATATTCCCTTTCCCGTAGCACCGTCAGCAACCCTGTAAATGGTTACCTTGTCCGTCAGCGAACCGAGTGTTGCAACTATTTCTATTCTCTTGTAGGCAGCGAGCCATTGAGCGTTTGTTAACGTTCTTGTGTTTCCTGTTCCTCCGAGCGTTATTACGGTCTGTGCCGTTCCAGCATCGTTGTACGGAGTTGCGACAAAAGTGGCTGTTCCTGATACGTTTTGCAGTTTAGCCCCAATCGATATTGTTTGCCCAGCTTGTGGTGTGTTGTCGGGATTGCATTTCATCACCTGTGCGGAGGCCGACAAGTAAAGAAGCGGTGCGCTTGCCCCCGTGTCACCCTTATCGCCTGTAACAACCCTTGCTGCGGTGTATGATGGAAGTCCAGATGAGTAGGTTACCTTTTCCCTCGCCCATAGGTACTGCCCGGCAGGTCTGGTAGGGATGGTTGTTGAAAATACTGTCGGCGCAGTTGTTGAACTTGCGCTCACCGCATATTCTGACGTAACATTTGTTATCGAAATTCCGTCAGCCCCATCCGCTCCATCAGCCCCGTTTGACCCGTCTGCTCCATTAATTCCAGATACGACCCGCTTTGCTGTTTCAAAAGTAGTGCTGTCTGAATAGGCAATTATTTCATACTGCCACATGTATTCGTTCCACGCCTTTGCCGGAACCGTGTTACTCCACGATATGGGTGGATTTACCCCGTCCGTGCTTACTGCGTATTTGGGTGTAATTGAAGATATTGAAACGCCCTGATCGCCCTGCTGACCTTTTGCGTACATCCATGTATAATCACCTGGGGTGTCAGAATCGGTTGCAGTAAAGTCGGCATAGATTCCAATCCATGATTTTCCTGATGGATTGTGAGAAAAACCACCACCCAGCGAATCATCCGCATAAGCAATGTGGATGTATGAATTAGCCCCGTTATCGCCCTGAATTTGCCCAGCATCCGTCCATGAACCCGTCCATACCCATAAATGACCCGTGTCCTCTGCAATATAACCATCCCCCAGACTTGCCGAGCTTGGCAGGCTTGCGGATGTGGGCACTTTTCCTTTTATGCTTACCGAAGTACCGTCTTTTCCTACTATTTTTATTGCCCCCGTCCATGTACCGTTAACGCCAGTTTTTTGTCGCATATAAATATCATTCGTCTGAAAGGTCGTGTGCCAACTTGTTCCGTTTGTCGAATACTCAACATAAAGTTTCGTGTCGGCTATTTTTGCATCCACATCCTCTGGAGCTACATCCCATTCGTCTTTTATATTGCCAAACTTTACGGCGAACCTGCTTATATCTAAATAGAAGTCATTTATATCACCTGCTATCTGAATAGTAAAAGGAGAAAACCTGAACCCTCCAGTCAAGTCGGAGCTGACTACGAATGTGGTGTAATATCGTGTCCATTCAGTAGTTAGGTTTATTGTTTTTCCGTGGTCTGAAAGACTTTTTGCAGGGGTATATTCCACTGCAAATAGCGTTGATGTAGTTGCCAGATTAACCCTTGCATCAAACGATATAGTTATTTCCTTTCCAACAACTGACCGCGAAAGCGCAGTTAATGGTATTATATTATATAAACTAATAATAGTCGGACTTAGTGTCGTGTTTGTTCTCTTTATCCTGACAAACTTTCGACTACCTTCATCCATATTAGTTTTTGAAATTGGATATTGTGAACTATCATTTGATGTAATACTTGTTTTATCGTAACGATCACTTTGAAGCAAAAGATTAACCCCTCCACGTATATTATTCACCGCCGAATCATCCGTGTACCTCACTTTTTTTACCCAGTGCGCCTGATTGTAGGTTGTACTGTCCTGCGTGGCTGTTAGGATTTCACCTGCTTTATAAGCTGTTCCGTTGACGGTTTGATCGGCTGCCAATACCCACATGTCGCCAAGTTTATACGATGTTGGCTGAATAAGATGTGTGGTGCTTTTCCCGTCTGCGGTACTCTGTGCCTGTGCGGCTTTTTGAAGTGCCAAAACGGCATCGGAGTCTGCAATTTGTGTCCATGAGTACACCCCCGCATTTACGACGAAACGCCAACTCTTCCCTGCATCTGTAGCAGGTGCTTGTTGTGTGTTGGTAAAAGTGTCACCTATGTGTCTATCCTTGATGGCATTTGTAGTCCAGTCAGAAGCAGGGTAATTGGCAAGTGTCGGAGAATACGGGTAGAACCAGTTAGAAACCTCGCCGTCTATTTGAGCCTGCAATTTACCCACTTCGGTGTTGATTAGACCAACGTTTTCCGCAGCATCATCTATAGCCTGCTGTGCCGCTAAAGCCGCAGCATTTGCCGCCCCCTGTGCATCCTGAATGTCTTGAGACGTGCCGTCAGCCCAGTCAGCCAGACTTGTCTCACCGCCACCAGTTGAAGCAAATCTTATCTCTCCGCCTATAACCCCATTGAGCAGGTCGAAGTATGTAAGACCGTCGCTTGAGACAATCTTGTCCGTTGTTATCCTGCCGGGAAGAATCTCTGTAAATCCGTACAATGAAACAAAAGACCTCCCCCCGTCGCTATTCTCGCTGTTCAGTATTCCCGTGAGAAAATAGTAATAGTTGGCATCGTCATACATCCCTATAGGAACATCAGATAGAAGAAACACCGCCCCGCTTGTCGTCCGTGAGCATTTGGCGTACAGATAATACGGTTTTTCGGCAACAAGAGTGTTGTTGGAATATGAAGCTATATCCCAGAACTTGTATGCGCTTACAGGATGATTGGATGAAATCTCCGTTATGCCAAGCGTCATGTGTTGGATTATTCCCGAAGTAGTGGTAAAGCTCTTTAAAACATCGTCCCAGTTGAATGCGTGAGATACTGCTACAGGTGTGGTCTTGCTGCTTACGAACCTGAACTGAAGACTTTCGTTTCCAACAAGAAGTTGCATCGTCTGTACCGTGATTGGATTTATTCCCGTGGAGAACCCGTCTATTGCGGCACCAAGAAGTGTTATCGTTTCCTGTATCTCTTTCCACTGCCTGTCGCTGTACTGTTGCAACTTGACAATTTTTTTACCTGTGTCCTGTACGCTGCTGTCGGTCTTTTGAATCTCGTTAGTCAGTCTTGCAATAGCACTTCCCTGAACGGAAACCTTGTCCGTAACCACAAAAGAATATTTCGGAAGCAAACCGCCGTATTGTATTGTTATATTATTGATGTGTAGTTCTTGCGCTCCGTCGGTAACTTTTGTATTATTAACCGTCAGCTTGTTTCCGGATTTCAGCTTCTCCCTGATGGTCTTTCCGTCGGATTCAGGGGCGATGTTCTCCTCGAAGAAAGTGTCCGTAGGCTCTATGGCGTATGTCGGCTTTTCTACTTTCTTTACAAGCAACTGTTCGTTCAGCCAATTCTGCACCCTTAGTTCAGCCAGCTCAACATAAGTCTGTGGCATGATAATGTCGTAGATGACAAAACTATCCCCTGCCATCGCTTTGATTACCGAGTTTGGAAGCATCCTACCCGTAGCGGTGAAATCTTCGCTCGAATTGATCAAGGTTATCTTGTACTTACTTGAAACACCACCGTATGATTTTGATGTGTCAACAACAACGTTTCTAACACCGTTTGTAGCGAGTATCACAAACTCGTATCCGGCAAGCATGCCCGATGTAAAGGAAATCTTCGCATCCTGTGTAGCGGTGTACTGGTTGTCAGCAAGGTCAAATCCTATGTCTTTCACCCAGATGTCAAAAGTAGGACTGTAGCCAGCATCGTCTGGCGTGTTTGCCGTCGGAACGGACGCAGCGATAATCTGGTCTATCCTGCCAAGACCCGTAACCTCTACTCCCGCTATTGACGGGTATATTTCCTCGTTGGGCTCTAAAGCATCCTCCTTGACACCATCGGCAGCGACAAGTGCTGCATCCTCCACGTAGTCGATATAAGGTAAAGTGCCAGCGATAACACTATCCCTGAACACTTTCGGCATGATGTTCTTGATGTTGACATCTCCGCTGATCGGATTCGGGTCAACTGGAAAATCGGAGTACCTATTCGTGAAGTAGTTGATGGGAACGTTCCTTGAACCGCCAACACCGATAAGTCTATTTATTGTGGGTTCAGATTGTGCCGTGCGGGTTATCTTTACCAGGCCTCCGCTATACCCGTAATCAAAAACGTGTTGTATTACGTCAGGGGTATAGCCAATATTTATGGTGTTCCCGGTTATGTTCCATCTTAGTCCGTAGTACTCGAATGTCTTTAACAGCAAGTCCCAAATGAACATATTATTTACCGATACCATTACGGATTCCGATGTCGTGCTTCCGAGATTGATAGTCCACTTGTTCCCGAAGTAGTATTTCAGGTTGTTTTCCAGAAGCTGCTTGAACTGGTTGATGTCGGCATAGAGAGAAAATGACGTTCCCTGCGAAATGAATGTGTCAACACCCACCGTGGCAAGGTTGCGTATCTTTCTTTTTTGTAGTTCCGCTTCCTGTCCGTTGAAAATAAGATTATACTTGTAGTTGATGGAGTCTATTCCCTTTTCGGCGGTTGGCTTCGAGTTTACTATGTCGTACCTCTCCCCCTCGTATTCCACATACGCCCCGACAAAACTTGGAACGGTGGCATTATCAGATGGGTGGGTAACAGTCAAACTGATGCTCCTTAGCCCCATCTGCGGGTCAACAAATGTGTACTCGTTTACCTGCCACTTTACTACTCCGTTTATTTTTACCTCAATCATACGCTGCGCCTAATTGAAGCAAATTTAACATTTATTGATATCTAAACCTATTGTTTAGGCTTCGTATTCCACGACATTGTGAATCAATTACCACGAGTGAATGCAAAACCGTTTTAATTGTAGCAAATATTTACTATTTTTGTAACGCTCATTTGTTGTTTTCATATATTTTTGTTTTCCGCCTCGCCCTGACATACTCCAACGATTAAAATACGTTGGGTTCTGAACAACGCTTAGTCTAATGACTTACGTTAGCGTTCAAGGTTGATGCCCTCAACCCGAAATCTTTAATATTTAAAGCAGCGTTTATATCTCGGTCTAATTTATGACCATTACTACAAACCCACTCCCTGTCTTTCAATGTTAAATTTCTGTTTCTATCTCCGCAAATGTTACATATTTGAGAGCTTGGTTCAAATCTTCCAATAACCCTTAAATCTTTAACTTTGTATTCAAGAAACTGTCTAAACACTCCCCAACCACAATCTGAAATAGCAAGTGCAAGGTTGTGATTTTTAACCATTCCACTTACATTCAAATCTTCAATACAAACAGTTTCATAAGTAGTCGCAAGATAAGTTGTTACTTTATGTAGCAAGTCTTTTCTTTGATTTGTTATCTTCTCGTGAAGTTTAGCAACTCTTAGCCCTTGTTTGTAATAATTGTTTGACTGTTCTTTTAAACCTTTTTTAAACTTTCTTTGTAAAGAACGCTGTTCAACTCTTAGCTTTTTTAAGTTAGATTTTAAGTATTTTTGATTTTCAAATACTTCTCCATCACTTGTTATTGCTAAATATTTAATTCCTAAATCTATACCAACAGACCCTTTACCAAATTTCTTTTGCTCTTGTGTTTCAAAAGTTATGGAAACAAAATATCTATTGGTTGGTGTCTTAGATACTGTTGCAAATTTAATAGCTCCTTTTATCTCTTTATCTTTATAGAACTTTACCCACCCTACTTTTGGAATGAAGAACTTGAAGTTTTCATAATCTACTTTTACATTTTGTGGTATCCTAAATGATTGCCTATTTTGTTTTTTCTTAAACTTTGGAAAACCTTTCTTAGCTTTGAAAAAATTAGTGAAAGCATTGTCAAGATTTGAAATAGATTGTTGAAGTTGCTGACTACCTGACAGGTTTAACCACTCAAACTCCTCTTTCTTTTTAACTTGTGTAAGTTCTTTCATTAAGTCAAAACAAGATAATTTCTTTTCTTCTTCTTGATAAGCCTTAATTTTTCTATCTAAAGCCCAATTATAAACAAAACGACAGTTACCAAAAGACTGATTTAGTTTTTTAGTTTGACCTTTTGTCAGTTTTAATTCATATTTAATTGAGCGTATCACTTATCTTACACAAATTTTATTTTTATATAAACTTCTTATTATCTATTTCAACTATCGTGCCAAAAAATTCATCCTACAACTAAAGTTAGTAGGCTTTCTTTTTAAACTTTCGTAAATGGTTATTTATTCCACACTACACATTTTGCGCCGTCGTCCCTGTTCACTATTACATTGCTGTCGTAGTTATCAATATACAGGATAGCGTTCTCTTTTACGTTTACGGTGACGTTGCTTCCCCGTCCAACATATATCCTGCAAACTGAATATCCCGAAATAGTGAAATTGACATCGCTTGCATTAAATACATACATGTCCCTGTTGCAAAGAATGTCTACTTTTTTTTCATTGTAAACACCTCTTTCCAGCAGTTCATCATCGTACTTTTTCATGCTTTTTAGCGATGGAAACTCACGCTTCATGCACCACGTTATCCCGCTAATATACTTGTCGATGATACTCGTGTAACCCCAGTTGTCCTGCCATTCCTGACAAAGACCAAGTTTTATCGCCTCCTTTTTAAAATCCTCTCTTTTCATAAAATCTTAAGAAACCACTTCCTTAGGTGGTGGTTATGTCCTGCTCCTTACAGTTTTTTGTTGATAAGTTTTCTTTCAAATATTTGAATAATAAAAATATTATTAGTATCTTAGCCGTATGAAATTGAAGTTGAAAATAAAACTTTTGCCCACATCTGAACAGGCTGGCGTTCTCATTCAAACGATGAGAGAGGCTAATGCTGTTTGCAATGCCATTTCTGATGTTGCGTGGCAGAACAAAGTTTTCAATCAATTCAAAATACACAACCTCTGTTATCACGGATTTAAATCCACGTTCAACCTCTCCTCTCAAATGCTTGTGCGCTGCATCGGCAAAGTGGCAGATGCCTACAAGCTTGACAAGAAAACAAAACGCATGTTTAAACCACTTGGTGGTATTGCTTATGATAGTAGGATAATGACCTATAAGTCCGACAGCATCGTTTCCTTGTGGTGCATTGGTGGTCGCCAAAAGATTAAGTTTGTTTGCCACAATCAAAATTACATGCCATACATTAAGGGCGAGGCTGATTTGGTTTATAAAAAAGGGAAATTCTATCTTTTTCAAACTGTCGATGTTCCAGATGAAGATATTGACGATGTGGAGGATTTTATCGGAGTTGATTTTGGTCTTACCGATATTATAGTAACATCTGACGGTAAAAAACATACTGCCGAAACGCTTAACAATTACCGTGAGCATCGGCAAAAGGTTCGTAGTTCCATTCAACGCAAAGGCACGAGAAGTTCCAAAAGACTTCTGAAACGGCTTAAAGGCAAGGAACGGACTACCGCAACAATCATCAATCATACTATTTCTAAAAGCATTGTTCAATCTGCAAAAATGCAAGGCAAAGGAATTTCCGTTGAAGACTTGACTAACATCAGGTTCACCTCTAAACGTAGAAACAAAAAGTTTAGGGTAAAACTTGGTCGCTGGTCTTTCGGGCAACTTCGCTCCTTTATCGATTACAAGGCACGATTGAACGGCGTTAAGTTTGTTGTTGTTGAACCTGCATACACTTCCCAGACTTGTAGTGTTTGCCACAGTATTGGCACACGAAAAAACAAGTCTTTCACGTGTACAAACTGCGGAAACGATATGGATGCCGATTTTAATGCGGCTAAAAATATCGCCACGCTTGGGGCTGCCGTAAATCAGCCTGAAAAATCGGGTATGTATTGCCTCTTGCATACTGCTTAGGTTTAAAGCCACCTGCTATGCTGGTGGTAGTTTACTCCATTACCGTGTTTAATGCTATCCCTTTTCCTGTTGATGTTGATACTGAAAGCCTGTCCAAAAGGTTATACAGTGCCTTGTTTGAATCGGCAGTAGACTTCGTATTGGCTTCTATTGATGCAAGGTACCCCACCATCTGCGATTGAGCAAGCAGCATTTTAGATACAAACGGCAGTCCGTCCGCCATCATCATGTCTATATACTGGAACAGCTTCAACCGGATACTGTCGAGATACCCACCCATTATAAGTGCCGTGTCTTCCGACATGGTAGAAATGCCTTTAGATAATCCGGTCAGGTTGCTTTCCTTGGTGGCAATGTCAACTCCGAGATTTTTCAGGATGTCCATCGTCATGGTAGCCTCCTGGTTTGCGGCATCCGTGGCTTTCTTGCCCTGCTCCCATATGGCTTTCACTTCTTCCGGTGTCATGGCTCCGTCTTTCCACGCATTATCTATCATGTCGAATACAGGTTTGAGCCGTTTTTGCATGATAGTTGACAACATCGAATTGACAATCATGTTTTTCATCATGTCGGCAAAGCGTTTCTGCATGGCTTCCGTAGTGTTCCCGAATGACACATAGGCATCCATCCACGCCTGTGCAAAACTCTCAGCAGCACTTGTCAGGTCTGTACCTGTAAGTTTTTCTATGGCGTTCCGAACCACCTCGGATGATTCTTCTGCCAAGTCCTGTTTTTGCGCTTCCAGTTCAGCTATTTTATTCTTATCCGAATCCTTTCCTTTTTTCTTTTCGGCTTCAATCTGTTTATTCAATGCAGCCACCTGTGCTTTCAGGTTTTCCGCCTGCTTTGTGGCGTTTTTATAGTAGTCAGAGCCGAGAGAATCCTCCATCGCCTTTCCGAGCCTCTTGTACTCCTGTTCAAGCGATTTTACTACTTTCTCCTGCCTTTCAATTTCCTTATCATACTTTCTGTTGCGGATGTTTCTGAAGACGTTTATGTATCCGGTAACACCCTTTATAACGTCCTTTATTCCACTGAGGTCTCCCATAAGTATTTTGGCTATACCACCGCCTGTGGATACATTGGCACTCATTATATCACCAGCCGTGTTTGTCCAGAACGAAGCATCGCTTTCCTCACCAAAGGTTGCACCCATCAGTTTTTGAAACTCCTCATAGTAGCTTAGAAGTTCCTGTGCGCCGCCTATCATCCTGTTGATAGCCTCCATTGCCGCATCGGGCTGGTTTTCTTCTGTTGCCTTGATGAAGTCTTTCCACCCGTTTGTAAGCGCATAAAACGGGTTTTTCTCGTCAATCTTTCGCTTCATCTTGTCTATACCCTGTTGTACCGCTTTTGCGTCGGCTGCATTCAAGCTTGATATATCCGCTTTTTCAACTATGGCAAGTGCTTCCTTTAACGATTTTACGGTTTGATTTTCAAGGTCGGAAAATAATATCCTCCACGCATCGGAGTTCTTCATCTCGTCAAAAGAGAGGGTGGCTATTTCCTCCTTGGCTTTTCTCTTAACCTCTTCGATGGCTCTGTCTATAAGTTCGCTATTTTCGTCGGTTCTGCTGTCGTTCAATCTTTTTATCTCGTTCTGCGTCCTTTTTTCAATGGCAACCACCTTTTGAGAATAGTCCTGGTACTTGACAAGAATTTCTTCGAGCATTTTTTCCTTAGCCCTTATTTCGTTGATGTCTGCCGCACTTCCTAGTGATTCGAGAACGGATATTTGGCTTTCGGTGAGACTAACCTCCTCTTTGAAATCCTCCGGCTTTTTCCCCTCCGATTCCCACTTGGCTTTTGCTATGTCGATATTGGATTTTATCATCGCCTGCTTGCGCTCCTCTATCGCCTGCAACTCCATTTTCTTTGTCAGTTCTATCTGGGCACGCTCCTTGGCGACCCCATCTTCCATGGCATTGACTTTCACCTGTTCTATTTCCAAGGCATACTTCTGTTCTTCAAGATCCATTTTAGACCGTAGCTCGTTCAGTTTTTCAGCAGCTTTTAACAGGTCGTTATTTTTCGATGTGGGTGTTTTTTCTTTTGGTGCATTTTTTATCGAAAAACCCATCTGGGATGCTAATTTTTCAGCAAGAGCAATTTGTTCTTTCAATCTTTCCGCCTGTTTTTTACTACCTGCATCGTTCAGCTTGGAATACTCCTTATATTTGTCTGCAAGGTCGGAATAAACACCACGTATTCTTTTAATGTAGTCGTATGCCGTGTTGTCATCATTAGTCATGTCGAGGAATGCGGCATTATTGACTTTTGAAAAATTATCTACAGTTTTTTGCCAGTCTGCGAGTTCTGTTTTTGCTGCCTGTGCCGATGCTTCCTTTGCTGCTTTAAGTCCATCAACAATAGATGCTCTCTCTGTTTCCAGTTTCAATATCTCACGGTTATAGTCTATCTCGTACTTATACATTCCTGCATAACCGTATTTTATCTTTCCGCTATCCCGTTCTTCCCTTAACTTTTTTAATTCATCGTCAATTTGAGAGACACGCTCGGCATTTTGCAGGTCTGTTTTTCGTTCAAGTTTTTCGTTTACTTTTCCAAGGGCATCGGCAAGACTTAAATTTTTTACTTTTTCAGTGTCCAGGTTTGCGAATATGTCCGGGTACATCAATTGCAGCTTGTTAATTGCATCCTGTCTTTCCCTGCGAGTAGATGTTTCGTCTCTTACCGTGTTTACAAGCTGGGTTATTTTTGTATTTTCTTCTTCCCTAAGTCTGTTTGCCTCTTCTAATCGGTCGTTATATGCTTTCTGACCCTTTTCCATTTCGGTAGTTCTATCCCGAAGCGCCCATAGTGCAGAGGACAATCCAACAACTGCGGTTGCAACCAGTACATAAGGATTCGCCGCCATCACCGCATTTAGAACGCCCTGTGCGGCGGCAACTGCTCTAAGAGCTTTTATTTGCGCCATAAGAGTTCCTGTTCTTATTCCCTCTGCTGCCGACGTAGCCACAAGCGCTATTCTATATGTTCCATAAGTGGTGGCAAGAGCCAGCAGCACACGTCCAACTTCTTCGTAATTTGCCATCAGGCTGCTCGTTGCATCTATTGCTCCCTTAAGAATCTTATCACCCTTTGTTCCTATCTCGGCATTCATGATCTGGAACTTGTCTTTCAGGTTGGCAATCTTACCCGCAAGAGTCTCGGCTTGTTTTTCCTGCATCTTGTAGAATTTTCCTCCCTCGGATGTCATTTCGGTAAAGATGTCCTTTATCATCTCAAACGGAACTTGTCTTGTAGAAATAAGGTCAAACACTTCACCGGTTGTCACAACCTCTCCCTTTAAGAGTGTAAACTTGTCCGCAAGCATCTGTACAAGTGGTATCCCCGCTTCTGTGAATTGACGCAATTCCTGACCCCGTAATACGGCGGCAGACCTGACTTGACCGTAGGCAAGAATAATTCGGTACATCTCAACACCCAACCCGGCAGATACGTCCGCAAGCATCTTTGTCGTGTCGTATAACTCTTCATACGGCACCGAGAAAGCGGATAACTGCTTTGTATAGGAAACAAGGTCTTTGAACTGGAACGGAGACACGATTGCAAGCTCTTTTATCCTCTCGAATATTGCCGCTCCCTTTTCCGCATCCTGCAAAATTGCCTGTAACGACACACGCTGCATCTCGAACTCTCCCGTGATGTCGACAAGGTTCTTTGTAAGCCTTATTCCTCCGTACACGGATAGAAAGTTCATGGCATACGACTTCAGCTGCGTTAAAACTTCCGATTGTTTTTTAAACTCCCTATTCTGTCTCTGTATTGCACCCGTAGCCTTGTCGGATTCCGCAGCAAGCCTGTCCTGTGCCTTTACCGCCTGATCTAAGGTTCCTGCGTATATTCCCGCTTCGGTTTTCAACTTCCTGTACCTCTCGATAATGTTCGAGCCGGCACCAGCCCTCGCCTCGTCAACAGTGAGCCCCCTGAACTCGGCACGCATCTTGCGAAGCTGTTCGCCAACAGACTGTGCATCCTTGGCTATCTTGTTCATACTTCCGCTGTTCGCCAGCTTGTTGAAGTCTATCTTGCTGAAATTAACAGCGAGCGGTGCATCGTCAAACAGCTTCTGCCATCTCTTGTGCAAGTCCTCAAGCTCCTTTTGTGCCTTTGCAGCACCGTCTTTCGTGTTAAAGTTTATGCCGTATTCTAACATGTTTTAATCTCCTATTTCTTTTCTTACCTTGTCCATATCGCTCTCTGTGCCTATCCCGAATCGTGCCGCCTTTTTCTTCGCATCCTCGCTCGAAGTTCTCGTGGTTGACTTAGGAATAGCTTTCTTGTCTCCGTATATGTATCTCGTCTTGTCGTATAGCATCAGGTTCTGTTTTGTCACCCCATCAAGGAAGTGGTAGTTTAAAAAAGCTAAAACCCCGCCATAGGGATAGATTTCCATCATGGTAGGGTTGTCAAGCGATAGTTGGAACTTACTCTTTATGACGTTTTTATCATCATCAGCCTTGTCGTCAACGTATTTTCCACGAGCACGCAATTCTTCAAAAAAAAAGCCGTCTCGTTATCGTTCAACCCTGCCGCCATGATAGCACTAAGGGTTTCGGTCGTGTATAACCTGTTTATGATGCGCCAGTGAATAGCATGAAGCAAAGGGATGTTAGCCCATCCGTTCAAGAGGATAAGACTTGCAATCCTCGCATCGGAGGTGTTGAGGTATCTCAACCTCTTTCTCATTCCTTTCATGCTTTCTTCATTGCTGAAAAACTTCACCTTTAGCTGGATGTCGTTTATCTTGTTGAGGATGTTCCTCTTGGTGTCTCCAATTCTGAATGTCCTGCCGAGAACGGTAATAGACTTCTTGTCTCCCCGTTCAATCCTGTGCGCAATCTTTAGTAGGTCTTTTTCGTCCATAATAAATAAGTCAAAAGAGAGGGGGAATTAACCCCCGCCCTGATTAAGTATAAGCAAGTTCTCCCTCGACGAACATCACCGTTTTTAGGTTTGTCGTGTCGATAGCCTCTGCGGACACATTGATACGGATACCCACTTCCTTTCCGTCCATTTCAAGGTTTGCAACAACCCTCGCTCTGGGAACGATGATGGAGCGGTCACCAGTGTCATTGGCGATCATTATCGGTCTTTCCAGAATAGCGGGTTTGTGCATCAGTCCGAGAACTGTTGCTCCGGTAGGGATTCCATTAGCACCTGTAAATGTGTCGGAAATTGATTCAGCTCCGAAGAACTCTGTTAACATCTCACTCGATGTAGAAGCTGCAAAGAACTCGAACCCGAACGTACCCTCGGTAGTCAGGTTGTAGTAGGTCTTGCCCTGTTCGTTCTTCAACGGTTCAAGGCTGGCTGCTTCTCCGGTGAAACTCGTGCTGTCCAGCTTTATGTGCCCAAGCGATTCGGGGCTTGCCAGCGTGGACAATTTAGCCGTTGCGTAGTCCGCAGGCTTATCAAACATTATAATGTCGGATTGTCCGACAAAATGCTTGTTTAATGCTTCAATTTTACCTATTGCCATAATTATGATTTTCTAAAAGTTATGTTAATTAGTTTTGTACTGTAACCCTCGTAAATACCACCGCCGGAATAGACGATGTTTTCAGGGTCAAGAGAAAATACATATCCGTCCTTGCTCGCTACGGCACCATCCTTGAAAAGCCCGTCGAATGTCGAAAGGATGATGTTTTCCCGCACGGTGTTTCTTCCACCCGTGGTAAGTAGTTTTACGTTGATGGATAAGAGGACATATCCCTGCACCAAGCCCAATTTTGACAGGTTGGTTTTCAACCCGCCGTTCTGTCGCAGTTCAATGTATTCGCTTGGCAACCCACTTGTAGGTTTGTCGCCAGTATAGATTTTCTGTGTCACTCCGTAATCGGTGAGGACTTGTTTCAAAACGCCAGTAGGGTTTATGTCAGATAGTTTCATGATTTTCTCCCGTATAGTTTTACTATTTCATCGAGAATAAGCTCGAACTCAGTGGATAGCATGTCGGTAAAGAACCCGCTGTTTCTTCCACTGCTGTCAACTTCTTCTGCGTATGGCATGGCGGTAAACAGGACTATATGGTCTCCATTTCCGTAGTTGCTCATACCAGTGTTGAGAACATGGTCTATCATGTCTTCACCCCATATCGCAACCCAGTTGATTATCCGTGGCTCTTCCGCTTTCCGTGGCATTACGAACTTCTTTAATGTTCCACTGCGATACACCCCCACACCCGCACTGTCTTTCAAGTTGTGGGTGTCAACGGGAATCACGTCCGAGCTTTCGATATACCTTATCATGGCCTCCGCCGTATCGACAAGTATATTTTCGGTCAGCATGTCTATATCCCTGTGAAACTCCCTAAAGTCAATCTGTGCCATCTTTTAACCATATACAGGTGTCGTTCAATTCGGGGAAATCATTGTCGTAGATAGCCTCCCAGTCTTTCACGGTGTATCTTATCTCCCTGCCGTTCCATGTCGTAACCACAACCCTGTCGTTTATCTCGAACAGGACGTTGTTAACCGGAATGAAAAGGACGGGTTCGTGCTCGAACTGGAAGCCGTCGTACCTGGTCTGTCCCGATATTTCCAGCAGACATTTACCGCTGTGCACCGGAGTCAAAACCTCGATACCGTTGCTGTCCACCTCGCCAGCAGAGCGACTTATAACACATGAATCCGGATATTCCACCATCGTCAATCCCCCCTTAAATGGACAAAGAGTGCGGACGAGGAAACGGAAGCGCTTTCGCCCCACTTTGCGTAAAGCTGGTTTGCCATTTCCCTGAACGCACGCCTGTCATATACCCCAAACTGGTAGGTGCGCTCACTAACGCTCCTATTGCCTTTTTGAACCTTTCTACCACCACCTGAAGCCGCACTTGCAAGAATTATATATAGATCGGCGGTTGCCAAATCCCTGATCTTCTCGCTCACGTTTTCAAACGGCTCATCAGCGGCGATACCTCTCCGAGTAAGGACAGTAAGGATATTCGCATCCGAAAATGAGAAATCAAAACTGCCCTTTAAGAACTCGGAAATGGTCATGTTATACAACTGTTAAAATGTGCATGTAATTAGGCTTGTCTGGAACCACAAGTGCGGTTAACTCCGATTCCATATACTGCGTTTTCTTGCGAGCATCGTAGTCGTATGTAATCAGAAGTCTGCCTCCGTAATACTGTGCAAAAGAGGAAGCCTCTCCGACAGCGATAGGAGCAACAGCGATTGTTTCCCCGATCTGTCCGTTAGGAACAAGTGCCCAGTTGTTTGGCTCGAAAGAGCGTACCTCGGTGCCAACAACCTTTTTAGTTGCCTTGTCAAACTTGTCAACCTTGGATATGCTCTCGATAGCCACAATCGGGAACCCGATAATATCCTCAAGGACAGCCTTGCGTTGAACTTCGGCAAGATTTGATCCAACCTGTTGAGCCGCAGCAGCGTCTGCAGCAAGAGGATTCAAATTATACCCGACGGCCTGTTTTACCTTTGAGTGACCGAGGGTCTTTTTCAGGGTAAGAGCATCAACTTCCCAGTGATAGCCAATGCCGTTAACCTTTTCGCCAATAGCTTTCAGGTCGGCAACAGGGTCGGAAGTTGCACCCTCTGCACCAGTGGAAGTAACCCACCATACTGCGGTGGATGTTTTTGCAACTTTGTTGGCGTCTGGAATAGAAGCACTAAAAACAGTGCCCGTGATTCCGCCTGCATTATTTGCAGCAGTAAGACTAAATCCACCCGTTGACACCATTTGATGACGCATATAGGTCATGGCGTTGGTGTGAGAGTCAATCAATTTCTTGTTTATATTGAACAATGCGTCCTGTGCCAGATCGACAACATTTGCGTTTGTTACACGCTTTATCATCAGTTGACGATAGTCGTTTTCGTCGAATGCAGCGTATTTCTTGGCACGGGGAACTTTTCCTGTCTGCAATAATTCACCCTCAACTGAAATCGGAGTTCCAGGACTGTCAAGGTCAACCCATGTAGCCATGGCACTAATGCCATACTCTTTTGAAATTTGCTCAAAAGAAAAATCGGGGAGCAAGTCTGGAGACCAGTTAAAGCCGGTCAAGTCCAATTTGTTGTATGCTTCCTTTGAAGCATCAATAAAAGCCTGTAATGCGTATTTGTCGCCTACGGCGGTGCTTACTAAATCGTAAAATACTTTATCTCCTGTCCACATAGTTATACTCCTTTCTCAAATTTAATTCCGGGCATAGCTGCCTTATAAGCGGCGGGAACAGCCACAATTCTGTCTTCAAATATGCGACCGTCGTCCACAACGGCACCTGTCGCCCACGTGTCACCATCTTCTTTTACGATGTCGTGCAGAAGCAATCCATTAGGAACAGCCGTTTCCTTTACAACCTTGCCAGTAGCGCCGGCATCATCTGCTTCTGCATAGACAGTTCCTGCTGCGGCAGTACCCAGAGAATTAGCCACGATGGTAATCGTATGCGTTCCGTCACCGTTGTCAACGGCAGCAGAATAGGCTACACCTGCGCCAGTTCCACCTATAGCTGTAGGTACTGCTATGATGTTACCTCCGGCGGCAGTCAGCGGATAATTGCCGTAAAGAACAGCTTCCGTGTCTGTAGCCTCAAGCGTTTCAGCAAGTTCATAGAAATAGATAGGCTTCAATGTACCCCCGGATTTGTCGAGGTACACAGGTGTACCGGCCGGAATGACAGAGCCTACGGGATAATTGGCGAAAGCGGTAGCGTCAACGACACCACCACCATGCTTAACCCCTTTAACCTCAGACCACACCTGATAGCGTGCCCCAAAGGTTTTAGAATTTTGTCCGTAAGTGTTAAAGCTCATAATTTTTAATTTTTAGTTTCAATTAATCCTCTTTCTTCAAGTCTCTTCTTGAATGCCGAAAAGTCTGGCGTTTTCGGGTCTGCTTCTCCCTTTTCAGGTACAATCCCGAATTTGCCTGCCGTCCTCGCAGCTTTCTCGATGAATGCAGCTTCTGCGTTTTCCTGACCGAAGTCAAAACCGTCCGCTGCAACTTCGAGCACGTTCTGCGGGTAGATGTTAGCCTTTGCAAAGGCACTTTTCCGCACTTGTTCGGCAGTCCTGCGCTTGTCTTCTTCCGCAAATCGCTGGTCGTAGCTATCGAATTTTTGCATGAGTGATTTCACCCATTTGGGTTCGTCATCATCCTGAGGTTCTTCCTCCTGTTTCGGTTCGGCTTTCGGAGCGGGCTTTGCCTCCTTGGCTTTCTTGAGAGCATCTGCTACGTCTTTTCTCACGTTTCCTGCGATTGTATTGAAAACAGGGTCTGCAATCTTGAGGAAATCCTCGACGGATGTTTCCTCGGTTACAACTGGCATCAGGGTCTCCAACACCTCGTTTATAGTTCGTTCACTGATTTGCGAGTTTTTCGCATACTTGTCCTTGAGGCTTTCAAGGATTTCTGATTTTTGAATCATACTTTTAATAATAAGTTAGTTAATAAAAAAACATAAAGTAAAGGTATAGATTTATACCTATTTTAACAATAGTTTGCAATAGCACAAACCCCTGTTCGTGGCGTTTCGTTCACTTGGTCGTGGTACATTAACTAAAACACAAGCATTTAATCGGTATATTTGACATTTGTAAAACGCAAATAATGTTTGTAAAATGGAGATACTGGACTGGCAGGAAAAGTTTGACGGGATGCGGCTAAACGATGGCTCGCAGACGGAGGCGTTCCTGTGCACATCAGATATAGTGATATACGTCGGAAACAGGGGTGTTGGAAAGACGCACCTCATGCTTTACAGGGCGCTTCCCCATATTCACAAGCCGTACTACAGGGCTATCTACTTCCGAAAGATGGTAAAGGACAGTCAGGGTGCGGGTGGTATTGCCGACAGGTCTAAGGAGATTTTCGGGCAGTTCGGAACATACCTTGAAAGCATACAGAGTCAGACATGGAAGCTGGAAAGCGGGGCGAGAATCGTCTTTGGGAATTATTCGGCATCAGAGAGGGAGTTTGCCGAAGCCATACAGGGTAAGGAGTATCACGATGCTTTCATCGACGAGGTTACACAGATTTCAGAAGACAGGTTCAATGCCATATTCTCCAACCTTAGAAACACGACCGGAGACAGGACGCAGATACTCGGTACCTGTAACGCCGACGCAGAGAGTTGGATTGCAAGACTTATAGGCTGGTGGATAGACCCTGAAACGGGCTACCATATCCCCGAAAGAAACGGAGTGGAGAGGTATTTCTACCAGTGGGGAAACGACATTACTGAATCGCACTGGGGAGATACGAAAGAAGAGGTGTACGAGCAGTCGAAAACCTACCTTGCCGATCACTGGAACGACGAGATGGCAAAGAGCGGTTCCATACTCGACCTGATACAATCCATAACCGTGTTCGAGGGGAAAATGAGCGAGAATGAGCACCTGATGAAGTCAGGAGGAGTAAAGTACTACGGCAAACTCTTAAAGGGTTCAAACGAGATGAAAGGGCGGTATGCAAGGGCTTGCTGGAAAAGGGTTGACATAGGTGACAGCCTCATTTCCGATGCAGACCTGCAACGAATGTTTCACAACTCGCATCAGACGAACGGAACGAAGTATGCTTCCCTTGACGTTGCCGGAAGTGGCGATAATGCCGACAAGGTGGTACTCTGGATATGGGATGGCTACCACGTTACGGGTGTTCATGCAACACAGGGATTAAAACCAAACGAGCTTCTACAGTGGACGCAAAGACATCTTTCGAGAGAGGGCGTACAAAACAAGAACTTCATTTATGACGGTGTCGGAGTCGGATGGATATTCGAGGGGTTCTTTCCCGGAGCGGTAAAGTTCATGTCGCAGGCAGCACCGTCGGACGACACCAAGGTAGAGTTTGACAGGAAGAAACTGAACGTGTACAGAAACGCAAAAGCGGAGGTTGTCGGAAAGTTTTTAGACAGGCTGAAGAATCATAACGGCTCAGGCGAGTGTGGTGTGAGCATATCAGATGACGTGCTACAAAAGGTAATTTTCGGAAAGACCGTAAGGCAGCATCTGGAAGAAGAAAAGGTTGCCATCAGGTGGAGGGAAGACAGGGAGGGCATCAAGCAGATGATCGACAAGAAAGAGGTGATGAAAGTGCTGGGTCACTCCGCCGACTTCATTCTTGCGCTGATATACAGATTTTCGGTTGACAAGGCATTCAAGAAGATGCCGGAGGACAAGGTTCGGAAACTGGCTAATTTTTTATCGTTTTAATGTATGATTGATTTAAGAAAAGGTGATTGTTTGGAGGTAATGAAGTCGATACCCGATAAAAGCATTGATGCTATTATTGCAGATTTGCCTTATGGTACAACGGCTTGTAAATGGGATAGTGTTTTGAACCTTACCTTGTTGTGGTGTCAATATTTTAGGGTTTTGAAGAACGGTGGGAATATTATTCTTTTTTCACAACAACCGTTTACAAGCGAATTGATTAATTCAGCAAAAGATATTTTTAGGTATGAAGTAATATGGGAAAAAGAAAAGCCATCAAACTTTGCATTTGCTAAACACGGAATAATGAAGTATCACGAAAACATTTTAATATTTGGAGAAGGCAAGGGAACATATAACCCACAAATGACAATAGGGAAGCCGAACCATAGTGTAGGCAAAGGCATAAGAAAAAAGAATAACGAAAGTGGGGCGAACACGGCAATAGTAACCAATAAAACAGATGGGCTTAAACACCCTAAAAGCGTACTAAAATTTAATCGTGAAGCAAAACCCGAACACCCAACTCAAAAACCCGTAGCACTTTTGGAATACCTTGTAAAAACCTACACAAACGAAGGCGATACGGTTTTAGATAACACAATGGGAAGCGGAACAACAGGAGTGGCTTGTGTAAACACAAACCGCAGCTTTATCGGAATAGAAATGGATGATAAATATTTTGAAATAGCGAGCAAGCGAATAAACGATGCAATTATAGAGAGACAGAGTATGATTTTTTAACACACAATCCAAAAAGATATAAGACTATGGAATTAAAATTTAACAACAGGAAGTTCTGGGAGATACCGAAGCCGGCAGGTGACCGGGCAATGAGACCATCTTACGACAGGGTTACGCAGGTGAAGTTTTACAACGAGTACTACCCGACAGGACACAAGATATTCAACCCTGCATGGTATCAGGACATATCCATAAGGGATGAAAACGGGGTTCATGTCGATACGTACTTTGTGAACAGGGTGAGTGTTCCAATTCAGGCTATGGCAATAGACATAATCTTAGCGCACCTGCTTGGGAACAAGACCCATATTGTCGATGGAACGCTGAAAGAGAACCCGGCGCTTCCTTTTTATAAGGAGTACTGGCAGTCAAGGAACATAGACACTGCAAGGTACGAGTTTGTGAAAAGCGCACTTGCCCTCGGCGATGCGGCACTACTGTTTTACAGGGAAGAAGAACAGTTGAAATGGCAGATGCTGTCCTTTTTCAACAGGGACGAGTACAACATGGAATACGACAAATACGGAAAGCCACTTTACTTCTACAAGTTCTACGACAACAAGTGCGACGTGTACGACAGCCAGATGTGCACAACCTACATAATGGACGGAGAGTGGAGCAAGGCAGACAGCGTTTTTCACGGGTTCAACGGACTCCCCGTTGTCTATCACAGGCGAAACGACGGTGCTTTCTGGACACGCTCGCAATCCAACATTGACAATATGGAGGTGATGCTTTCCAGACTTTCCGAGGACAACAGGAAGAAGTTCAAATCCATCTACCACCTTAAGTCACACGACCCGGATACTGTGCAGACCAAATCGACGGCACTCACAGACCTTATCATAACCGATACCGACGGAGACTTTAAAATGGTAAACGGTGCTGAAATGTCGGCACAGTTCAAATTCGAGTTTGAAACGCAACTGGAGCTTATTTTCAACGCCCTCGGAATAGTGTTTCCAAAACACAAGTCAAGCGGAGACATGCCTACAGGTTCCATGAAAATGATGTTCTACCCTACGGAAAGGGTTGTGATGTCGCTTATCCACGAGTTCGACGCTGCGATAGACCATATCAACAACATTGTAAAGCAGGGGTTCGTGTCCGAATATCCTGGGCACACGGAATCGATTACAAATGGAAACATACGTGCGTCCATCAGGATGTTCACCCCGCAGGACGATGAATCAAAGGTGAAATCGATCACAGAACTGAAACGGTACGACATTATAAGCGGGGAGACAGCGTCGGAAGAAGCACCCTACTCCGCCAACAATGAAGAAGTGAGAAAGGAAAAGGAAAAGACTGCAAAAATCGAGTATGAGAGGAAGATGGAGAATTTGAGAGATGTTAATCCAATTTTTAAGGAATGATAGTAAGGGAAAACGCAAGGGTTAAACGTGGTTCTGCCGAGTATGAAGTGATAAAACGGCAGGTGCTGGACTTGTACATCATCTCCGAGAATGCAACCGCCTGTTACGAACTGTGGCGACGGGCGGTGGACGGGGAGGATTACAGCGACACCGCAAAACGGGGTACCGCTGCAAACTTCTTCAAGCAGGAAAAGCATGTGGAGTACATGGACAACAAACGTGCGGAACTTGCACAATGGGGGTTCGACCTGTACTCACGGATGAATAACCTCGACACAACCGAGTTCAAGACCAAAACAGACAAGTATGCTGACATAGAGAACATCACTCCAGACGAGCTAAGGACAAAGAACCTGACTGAACTCGAAGAGCTCAAGAACAACACGCAAGACCCGAACTTAAAGGCGAACATCATAAAGCAGCAGACCGACCTGATGGATGCCAAGATGAAGAAAGAGGAAGTGCAAGGCACGGATAAATACATACATTACTACTTACCGATGTCCTACTGTAACGGATGTCAAATGAAACCAAATAAAAAAGAAGAAAAATGAAACCTGAAGTTGAAAAATTAGTTTTTACAGAGTACGAATCGGATAACAACTTTATCCCGTTCATGGCGGAATCACCGTTTGGAACATACTACATCGACTACGACAAGAGCGAAAAGACATACAGCTCCTACTGTCAGTACGATGAGATAGGCATTGACAAGATCCTTATAAAAGCCATCCAGAGGGTTAATGATTTCCACAGGGCTAACGTATTGAACTGTTTGTCATGGCAGGAATGATGCGGCTAAAGATAGGCGCAGACATAGTGAGGGACATATCCTATTGGGGGTTGGAACTGATAAAAAGTCCTGAAGCATACGGTGGGAGTATCAAGGACAGTAATATCGTGGTTACCGATTTTCCCGAAGAGCACGGATCGAGGGTGTATATCCCGGCCACCCCGAAGAAAGCCGCCTACGAATATACGGTGAAGTTCGGGTTCTACAGCGAGACAGACACCCCGGCAAGCAAGATAAGCGCCTTTACAAACCTGCTTGTCGGAAAGACGGTGGTAATATATAACGATTACAAGGACGTGCAACTGACCGGGTACTACAAGTCATACAAGGATGACGGACTGTATAACGGAACAAAGGTTGCCCTGTTCGATGTAACATTTTTGATTAACAACCCAAGCACAAATATTTATACATGATAAACCAGAATGAATTTATCAAGGCTGCCAAGAAAGCGTTCGAGATAGCGGACTTCTCGCACAAGTTAACATACAGGGTGATAGCTACTGCGGCAAAAAAGCTCATAGACTACGGATTCAGTTATGCGGAGTTCAAGGGAAAGTATGGAAAGGACTTCAAGTTTGACAACACCAAGAGAGCCGCAAAACAGATAGCCTATGTTCACGAGTACATGGAGAAGATTGTTTCCGATTCGCTCGAAACGGTTGACGGCATATCACACACGACAGCAAAAAATCACCTCGGACGCATCCCCGATGAAAGGTGGGATGACGAAGCATTCATTGCTGCGATACTGTTCGGAGACACCTACAGGCAGAGAGTAAAAAAGTACACCGATTCGTTCAAGAACGAGATACAGTCATACATCAAGGTAGGGCAGGAGGAGAAAATGACGGCGGATGGTGTTCTCCACTGGTACATGGACAGGATGGAAGACCCGAAATCTGACGACCTTATCATTTCCGCCATAGCATCCGGGATGATCGAAATGAGTGGACTATCTGCATACAGGAGTTTCAGAAATCTGAATGACGACATGATCACCCGTGGATTCAGCAGGGCAAACATGTTCTACTGGCGATTTGCGGAAGCAAAATTCATCATAGCACAGAAAGACAGCCACACCTGCGACACATGTTCCGGTCTTGACGGTCAGGTATTCAGGATTGACGAGGATGTACTTCCCGTACACGGCTCTTGCAGGTGCATTGAAATACCCATAATGAACACGATTATATGAAGATACACGAATTTGACCCCGTTATTTATCCCTGCAAGTTGTGGGTGACAAAGGAGCTTACGGATGAGCTCGACGACATATTCGAGATGTTCCCAGAAGATGGAGAGACCAACATACCCATAGAACTTGCCGGAGCAATGACGTTTTCCGTAAAAAACAGGGAAACAAACGACCTCGGATTTCTTGTTGCTTTCAAATCGGCAAAGAGAATGACCGTGAATATCATTGCTCACGAAGCAAGGCACGTCGGGGATATGCTATTCGAGAGGATAGGGGAAGACCCGCAGCACTCGGAACCTGCTGCGTACTTTACCGGATGGGTGGCGGAGTGTATAGATAAGGTTAAGAGAGGCAAGGCTGGCGACTTGAGCAAGAAGTAGGACATCAAGGTATAAAAAAGAGGCGGGGTAATTCCCGCCTTTCTTTTGAACATTCGTAAATGCCACGTTAGCAACCATTAAGGAATCGCTCTATATACTCTTTTTCGACCTTGCATAAACCCCAATTTTCTACGCATTTTTCAATGTCCTCAATAGAATAACGGTTGCTAACATTGTATAAACGCAATTGTCGTTCAACAAAGTTTAGTACTTTCAATTTAGTTTCGTCAGACATACTTTCACCAAAGTCTCTGCGTTTCATTTTTTCGTAAATCTCTTTTTTATTCTTCATTTTCTTTTAGTTATTTAATTAAGTTCAACTGCGTTTATACTTATCCGTTACATCTTCTTCCATATCGAAACAGTTAAGGTAAATCCACTGGCATCGGGTTAACATCTAAAACCTCGTTCTCCGGCATAATCAAAGTCTTCTCAACCAATATCTCGGCTACAATTATACCAGATTTTTTAACAAACTGCAAGTATCCATCGTGTATCATATTTAAAAGCATCCACTCGGCCATGTTATACATAGTTTCTGTTACCGTTATGCTCCTCCATTCACCATTTGTATCAATAAACTCGATTGTTTTTAATGCACTATCGTCCTGATAACTGAATGTTCTTAAAACATTCCTGTTAAAAAAATTACTCATAATTACTTGTTTTAATGATTAATACTCTTTGTATATTTATCATCCAATGCCATGATTTTAGCCTCCATGTTTTCCAGCCGAACACGCAGCCCCTCGAATATAGAAGCACTGACATATCCGTGTGGAACCGTCAATTCATTGTCAATCCACGAATACGCTTCTTCAAGCATAAGCCGCTTCACCTCATCTATATTTTCAAAGTCTTTCAATGGGTGCCGCCTGCCTCCGTTCTTGAAGTTGAATGCGTAGGAGTGTATAGCGTCGTCTCCGAAATCTATGGGGTCGTAGCTCTTTGAACATGTGTTGTCTCCAGTTAGTTTAAACATCAAATCCTGTAATGCATTAGCATATCCCCTAAGATAGTTCTGTTCACTCTTTGTTAATCTTTCCATATTATTCGTTGTGAAATCCATGTAGCTTATCCAACACTTTCAATTTACTCTCGATAAATTTAGCCTCTATCTCGTCAAACAGCATCGGGGTATATCCTATCCTTTCGCAACAGACATTGAAATAGTTATCCCCGAGATCAATATCCGGATTGTGGATGTGCCCGTGAATATTGCCCCTGTAATACCCATGAAGCTCGTGGGGATGTATCGGAATGTGAGTACAGATAAACCCCTTGTATTCAAGACAGCCCATAATCGTTATTCCCATATCCCTGATTGCATCACAGCACTGTCTTGTGTCGTGATTTCCACCGACAATACGGATTATGCCGTTCAGTTGAGACAGGTATCCGGCTACCGACTTATGATCTTCCATTGTTATGTCACCCAAAATATAGACAATATCCCTTTTGCTTACAATTTTGTTCCAATTATCTATAATCAGATCGTCAAACGCATCGGAATCCATACCTCTTAATTTCCCGATATTCTTGTGCCCGAAATGCAGGTCGCTGATGAAATATACCCTGCTCATATTATTCGTTATAAAGTCCAAGTTCCTCGTCCATCCTCATCATGTCAACAAGACAAGACCTCCTCTCAATAATCGTCATCACTGCATCGGCAACAGCCACAGATTTTCTTGCCACCCACTCGGCATCTATTCCTCCATCCTTTATGTCAGCGCCAGACAGTATCCCGTTCATCGCCGAAAGTACCGTCTCGAAGTGCATCCGCTCGTATTTATCCGTCATCTTACCACTAATGTTATTCGCTAAACCATTCTTCAAGTATGAATCTCAATATAAGGTCGCCATCGTAATATTCGGCAGAGAATCCTCCGGAAGAGATGGTTGTCTTCTTCATCCACGCCTCCGAAAGCAATTCCCTGGCCGCTTTATGAAGCGCACCGACAGACGAAATCCCCTCGCCTCCTATGCCTAAATACCAGTTCCACTCAAGCGCAATCATGGCCTTGTGAACCATCTCAAAATCAAAGTTGTTTAAAATGTCGCCAATCTTCTCTTCCATCTTTAAATTTTCATTTTTTCCAGCTCGTTAACTAAAATAGCGGCGTCTATCGTGCCGTCGTCTCCTATTAAACCACAAATTGAATCCTGCACTGTAGACAACGCCTTATTGTAACTGTCGATTCTATTACCAAACTCACGGTTAATCCTATCTTGAACAGCCTCGTCAAGCCATTCATCCATTTTTTCGTATGCCCTGTTTCTGCTGTAAACATAAACCCGGACAAGACACCATACGAAAAACACTACTGCTAAAAATATAAGTAAGATGTTCATGTGCTACTTATTAGTGTTTTGATCGTTAATGAAATTTACAATATCCTCTAATCCGGAAATATTGTCTTTTGAAATAATTATTTCACCATACATGCCGCCATACCTTTCTTTTTTGAATAGATATTGAAATGCAAGTTTCAGCCTCTCGAAAAAATTATTACGAGATGCAAGAGACACGTTCATATATACGTGATTTTCCCTGATTTCAGTTCCATCCCACTGCGAAACATCTTTTTTGTATATTATGCAGTGATCAACGTCATTGCATTCACAAATAATAAGCCCGTGTTCATATTCAGGACATCCTGAAAGATCATACCCGGTAATTTCTGTTTTCATTTCTCAATCAATTTTATAGTTATAAATTCCCATCTTCTTATCCATGTCGGAGGCGCTTCCCTTGAAGTATAATGCCGGATTGACCAGATAATCCCCACCGCCATATTTCCGGATAACATTCAACTCCCGAAGCTGCCGCAATAACTGGTAAAACCTGCCCTCCTTTATCTTTAATCGCATCATCATGTCGTATCTGTTCTTTCCGCTCAAGTTTACAAGACCACTCATGTTCATCCTGTCGGCAAGAAAGTTCATTGCGTTCTTCTGCTGCTCGGTCATCGAGTCCCACACAAGCCGAGAGTCAGGAGTGTTGACAACACAATAATACTTTACCTTGCCCCTTACATCGTCATTCGCCATTTACAAACCGTTGTTTCAAATAATGCGGCAAATATACAAATAATATTTGTAATATGCAAATCTTTATTGTTAAAACTTTACTCAATGGAGTAAAAAATACTTTACTCAATACAGTAAAATTTATTTTACTCAATAGAGTAGAAAATAGTTTACTCAATGGAGTAAACAGCCAAAAACACCCGAAACCACCACCAATAAACACTTTAAGACCTGTTTTTAAAAGTAAATCCCTCATATCATATATCATATCTTTGCTTACTTTACAAATACTAAAGGTGAAACAAAGTAAGCGTAAACAACAAATACTCTTACCTCACTGCGTTCGGCGCTGCCGTTCCTCTCATTCGGCATGGTTGACATAGCCTCATTCGCTCCACTGTATATGTCTTTCTTAATTCAACGCATTTTAAGCCGTTCTAAGGCGTTGTAGGTAAAAAGACGGGTATATACTCCAAAAGTTGGAGAAAGTGGCTGAAATCGTCTTAAAAGTGGTTCTGTGGGTATTTAAATATACTTCCTGCTTCACAGAATAGTCAACAAAGAAGAAATAAACATAAAGTAACATCTGTTAACTTAATTAACATACGTTAACAACAATTCTACCAGCCACACAAAGGAACATCGTGGAAAAATAGGGAAAAATTTTATGGGGGATAGATGCCCTGGAACTACCGGTTAATGGGGGGGGTGCACCCATTATAATCCTTTGCCACAACCGTTTGCGATATGTAGCTACGTGTGGACTTCCATCCTCAAAACTTCAATTATACCTATAATTTAAGACTGTTCGTTAATCTACGAACAATAATGAGTCAACTAAATGAGAGTCAGTCCATTATCCATTATTTATCCTCATATTTATCTTATTTATCCTACATTCTCACCTGACCACCCATCTATTTACATTTGTTAACAGAAATGGAATTAATTAACATTTGTTATACATTTGTGTAGTTTTTTACAATTGAATTTAAACATTTTTAACGTAAATATTTTGCAGTAATTTGCGTATCACAAACTTAATTTGTATATTTGTGGTGTTAAGAAGTGCATGGAGTGATCCAAAAAATTAACATTAATTAACATTTTCTTAACCGGGCGGAGACGAATAAATTTACTTTTAAAAAACAAAGCTATGAAAGTAGGTGATAAATTGTACTATACAAGCAGAAAGGGAAACCTTTTTTGCGCCACGGTGACTAATGTTACCTGGGGTTATGCTGATGCAGAAGTGACCGTTAACGGCCGTACTGTAGGAACTGAGAGAAGTAAAGTGTACGACGTAACAGAAGAGAGGGTTACCGGCACGTCGTTTAACCCGTTTTTAGGAACGAAGGCACCGAAGACGGAACTTGTTAAGGTAGGTGAGAGCTTGAGGCTGCACACCTATACGCATGCTGATTTACCGAAAAACAGGAACGACGTGTTTTTTTATTACAAATAAGTTTCTTTAATATAACAACTAAACATAACAAAATGAAAACAGAACAAAAAAGAAAAATGATCTTGTCTTATGTGGCACGGATGGAAGATGAACAGGTGGAATTTTTGCACGGATTATTCCAGGTAGGCAGATTTTTCTCAAAGGATGATTTGCTGAAATTGTTTGCACCGGAAGTGGATGTTAACAAAATAGACTCTTCCTTCCCGGTTGACTATTTGCGAAGGATTGAAAACATTTACCGGGATGCAAAAAACGGCAACTATGTTTACGATTACAATGAAAATTATTTCGGCTCTCTCGTAAATATCAACAACATTATAGCGGAAAAAGTTTTGGAATTTTTCGGTAACATTTAAGATCATGAAAAAACTAATTATTCTATGGATTAAGGGTGTTTATATCCGGCACCAATTTTTAAACAAAAACAACTAAAAAACAAAAAAAATGGAAGCAAAACTAAAAACATTTACAGACTACTGCAAAGAATTTATTGAAGATCATTTGCAGAATTATTTGGGGACAAATGGCTACGGTTGTGATTTGGGATACACAATTACTGAAGGTATTAATGTGGACGGATCGTGCACTTATTCAACGTACAAGGCAAAAGAGTATTTAAAATTTTGGTGGGACGAGGCAGCTGACTATTTTCAGTACGAAAGGGACAATTTCGGTGAAAACTCACACAATCCGTTTGAGAATCCTGAGGCCTACATGGTTTGCATGGTAATTGAAGGAGTAAATAGTTTATTGTCAAAAAGCAAATTTATTGACAAGAATTGGAACAACAATATAGAGTTGACCGACAAAAACATTAAAAAAATCATCCGGGAAATTAAAGGTTTTGAAGTTGAATTTTAACCGGTTAACCCGCTTTAATTGCTTGAAAATAAAGCAGTGCAAAAATTGGATTTTTAGCGGGAACAAATTAATTTTTTAAATTTATAGATATGAAAACAAAAGAAATTATTACCGGTTACCCATTTGTTGATCACGTGGATCAAGATTCTCGTCCTGAATTATCAATTGATTTTTTGGATAGGGCCTATACAAGGTTTTACACAAATAACCAAAACATTATAAATTTTGGTTATTATAAACTCATGGGCTATAAATATGATTTTAAGCCGTATTTAAAAAAGTATTTATACAAACAATATGGTTCGTGGCGCGAAGCGTATGCTCCAAACAAAACAAAATTACGTGGTGTTGTTTTTGGCAAAATAGATAGGATAATAGAATTGAAAGATAAATAATTTAAAGCTATGGAAAAAGAAATTTATGAATTTATTTGCCCGGTAAATTATTTGCCGTACATTTTCTACGCTGAAATTGACAGCGTCACGGATGATGAAATTAACAGGATTGAGGATGTTTTGTCAGGCTACTGCTGTTTTTCAGCAAGAGACGAACCGTTTTTCACGTATCGAAACGATTTTAATAAATTGGGTGATGATTGTGTAACATTAACAGCTTTAAAAAATGAATGAGTGTAGATGCAGTTATTGCAACAAATTACTGTTTAAATCACTTTTGCGGACAAAAAAGACTATTTACATAGTTTGCCCCAGGTGCAAAAAAATGAATGTAATTTAATAAACTCAGAGACTCAGGAAGTCCGGTTACTGTAAAAAGTAGTCGGACTTTTTTTGTTCCATACAATTGTACAAATAGATCATAAATATAAATAAAACTCATATAAGCTATTTGCGGGCTATTTAAGCTACTTAATATGCAAAGTGATACATAACATCCCATAAATATAAAAAGTGCCTTAAAACGGCTTAAAATAGGTCTATTAAAAAATGGTACTATGCTATACAAGGTATATTTTGCAACATGCACCGGGATGAAAAGCGTACACGAAAAAACCGGGATTGTGCACAGGGTTAAGACCGGTCGAACGACTGAGGGTTCAATACGACCGAACGATTGGGGTTCACTTCGGTCGAACGATTTGGGGTTAAGGTAACCCGAACGATTAACGTTAATTAACTAAGATTTAACTAAAAAGATTTGCTTATTGCAAACTTTATTTGTAATTTTGTTTATGAAATAATTAAATAACTATTAAAACACTACAATAATGAAAGCAATTAAACTTAAAACAGCAACCGCACCGAAAGTGTATTTTAGCGAGGGATCGGTAAAAGACTGGAACACCAACAAGCATGCACTTGTATTAGCAAGCAAGGTTGTCGGACTGGTCGTATTGAATGTAACAAGCAATACCGGATTCACAGACGAGCAAAACGGATTGTTTGCGCATTACGACAAATCCGAAAAGTATCTGATGGTTCAGACAATGGATGAAATGGAGAAAGGGTTAATAATACCCGAACGGGTTTAAAATAGTCGAACAATTTACTACATTTGCAAAGTATTAATCAATTAATAACAAAAAATTATGAAAACAGAAGTTACAGTATTAAGAGTAGAGAGACGGCCGGACAAACCATTTTCGATAAGAAAAAAATCCGGCGGCTGGTTGTGCGCAAACACGGCTGACAGAAAAAACTGGCATTATGCTAATAATCCAGGATGCACGGGTGTTACGGAATATGCCACATTAGAAAACGCCGAAGAGGTTTTGAGCACGCTGAAAAATCACGAAATTGTAGAATTTAAGGATTGAAAAAAGCCGGAGCGAACCCCGGCTTAATATTGAAAGCAATTCACAGTTGAAAACATGCGAAATGTGATGCAAAGATAAGGGTTTTATGTACCCGAACGAATAAAAAACATATGTTATAAAACATATAGGGTTAAGCATAGCCGAACGATTATGGGTTCGGACAAGTCGAACGATTAAAAATTTAAGATACAATTGACATATGATGACATTCAAAGAGTTTCTAATTGCCGATACGGACAGCACACAGGCTGGAACGTTCTACAAGGACTTCCTCTCTTACAAGGACGAGATCAACGACAAGGACGTGACATTAAAATTCCTGGAGCGGCTAAAGGATTATGCGCTTGACAGGGTAGCACCGAACAGCGCAAAGGTGTACATGGCATATTTTAAAAAGGCGTTCTGGCGTGCCGAACGACTGGGGTACTCCTTTCCTGTCAACTACGAGGAGGTGCAAAAGGTGCTGAAGATACAACAGGAGGCTTCAGAACACGTTTACCTTACCGCTACGGAGCTTAAACTGATCGAGGCATACGAACCCTCTACGGAGGTCGAACGGTTCACCAAATGCGCTTTTCTGCTTTGCGCATACACAGGATGCAGGGTTACAGACTACCCGCTTATCACCGAAGCTAACTTTTACGGCAACGAGCTCAGGTTTACCGCTGAAAAGACAAAGGTAAGTGCTAAAATGCCATTACATCCGCTTGTTCCGAAACTTATAGACGAGCTGATGGACTTCAATTACGAGCCGCAAAGCATAGCCCCGACGGTGGGTGCCGCCATAAAGAGGATATGCGAGAAGTCCGGGATAAACACCCCGGTGTCGCTGTACAACAGAGGAAAGAGGCAGACGCTACCGAAATGGAAGTTTGTGTCAACACACACCGCACGCAGGAGCTTTGCGACCAACCTCTACCTTGACGGATACACGATAAAACAGATCTCCGGGATGATGGGGCACAAGAATACCAATCAGACGGAGGGGTATATCATTTCATCCTTTGCGGACAACGTGACGGGAGAAAGGCGGTATCTGAACCCGGACAAAAAAGCCGATCCCAATAAGATCGAGGCGGTGAAAATACAGATGATGCAGCAGCTTGGATTGTCGGAAGAGGATGCTGCGGCTATTGTGGAGGGAATTAAGGATAAGTTGGCGGGTTAACCATACCCGAACGGGTTGACAGAAGTCGAACGATTAAAGAATAGATTATGAATACGGTGGGCGGTTCAAACATGACAAACGGTCGCAGATTTACGCAGTTTAATTTATAACACAAATGATTATGAAAAAGAAAAAGGAAGTTAAATTTTGGAATGATACAATACAGGAAATCGCTAAATTGCGTAAACCTGTTGTTATAAAATCGGTTTGCCCTAAATGTGGTTCAGACAGATGGATAAAAGAAGGTGAGTATTGCGAATGTACAGAATGTATGACATTGTTCAAGCAAACTGTTTTATAACACGGTATTTACGAATGTTTAAAATGAATATTGATCATGAACGATAACACTATTATTGCTGCCAATTCGGTGGTGGTGGATGATTGTTTCTGATATACAAGATGTGTGAAACAAAAGTATAGGGTTTAATGCGGTCGAACGGGTTCGTGTTCACCGAACGACCGGGTTCAGTGTCAATGAACGACCGAAAAAAGTGAACAAAAAAGGGTGTACTGTTTGGCGCACCCTCTATTTTCTCGACAATTTTTCTCTCCACTCCTTTAACTCCGTTCTCCTGTATTCACAGTCAAGGGTATAATCAGAATAATTGTAGTCGTTGATTATCTCTTTAGGGTCTGGGATACTGTAATCCTCTTTGTCTATCAGGTGAAAAATGCTGCGAACCGCATTGTTAATTCCGCCTCTTACGTATTTCCAATATGGCCGTAGTCCCCTGTCTTTATATATTGCTTTCTTTCTGCTGCGAGACATGTTTATTCATTCTTCATCCTGAAATCATCCTCAAACCAAAACCTTGGTAAACCGTCCTGTCGCTTTAGACGAACTCCCCTCGGCTGTCTTAATGCTTTCTCCATCGGCATCATCAGGTACTCGCAAATCGCCTGTAATACGTCCACGTCTAGTCTCTTGTTGTCGAACAATACCGACATTTGCTTATCGGATAAATTCAGGTGTCTTGCCACTTCCCGCATCGTCTTGCCCTGACGGATTACCTCCATCCTTATATTGCTTCCTATAACCTGCGGGGGAACAGCATCTACCATACCCTGACTTGTCTTTATATACTCCTTGAACTTGCGAATCTTTTTCAGGTAGTCCTTGTTTGCCTGATACTCCTTTTTCTTTTCCTCCTGATACTTTCTAAAGCACTTGCGGCACAGACCGCCCCACGCCTTGTTTATCTTATCCCTGTCGGTGACGAATCCGCAGGACTTGCAAACGGAGAAGATTTTCCCGAACTCGTATTCAACCTCGCTGATGAACGGTTTTCTATCCTTATAGAGAAACCTGTCTGTAAGCCTCTCCTTTAGCATAGCCCCCTGTCTCTCCGTTATCCTGTTCGGCAAGACAAGGAGTTCGTTATGAGACATCTTGGCTTTTGACTGGTCTAAGATTATCTGACCTGCGCTAATATCGTACTTCAGGTGGAAAAGTTTTGCCATTTTTCTCTTGTTCTTGAAACGAACCACTCGTTTTTCCTGTTCAGCCACTCCACGTCTTTCGGATTGTCGAACCTGTTACCCCAAATGGTAAAATTACCAATACCGTCTTTTATCCGCAGCTTCCAGAGCGACCCGTCCTGATAGCGTGGAAAGATGTCGTACCCCATGTCTGTTTTTTGCAACAGGCAGAGGATATGTCTTTCTCCCTCCCACAATTGTATAAGGTCTCCGACGAAAGCATCCTCACCGTCCTTTGACTTGCATACATATTCGCATATCGTTTCAGGGATTACGGGGATGGGTGAAACACCATCTATGCCCTCAAAGATTTGATGACGCTCAATCTCGGTTCTTTCAACATCCTTGAAGTAGCCTACAAGAAAGCCTCTCACCCATGTTCCCGTTTTTGTCTTAGCCCTGTGTATCATCTTTCAACAACTCCTTTGCTTCGTGTTCCGATTTTAGATTGTCAAGTATTTCCTGCTCGGTTTCGTCGCTTTCTGGAACTGGAACATCACCCAAAGTTTTCATCACGCTGTCGATGTACTCCCCACGGAGTTTGGTATTGCTGAAAAGAAGCTGGGTAGTACTCAACAGATATACCATAAATTCTGCGCTTTTTCTGTCTTCTGCGGCTGCCTCCTCTGACTTCCTTGCCAATCCATCTTCCGTTTGTTCTACGTCGCTTAAAAACGACAGGAGCATGTTATACTCTATCGTAGCGTTACTAAACACAAACTTCCGCAGTTTATACGTGTAGTCTTCTATCTCCACCTTGTCGTCGCTTATCCGAACCTCGAACGCACCAAAACGCTCCTTGATTTTTGTAATCTTACCGTTTCTTTCTTTCATGCTGCAAATATACAAATTTTATTTGAATTTTACAAATCTTTCTTTTCTATAAATTCAACCGCCCGCTTCAACGGCATGTAATTGGTTGAGTCTATTATTATACTATCCCAATGACCATACCTGCTCCTATACCCAAAGATGTACCTGATTGCGACGAATATCCTTTTAAATAAGTTCTTATAAGTAACGAGGTGCGGTTGCAACCCTACCTCCCTATACCCGTCCGAAAACTCATCATCATACCATATAAGCAATTGGTGTTCGGCAGACCCACAACTGCAAAATATCACGTCTCTTTTCATTACAAGTTTTTTTGAAGTTCTGCAAACTCCTTGCAAATACCGTTATAGTCCTCCGTGATTATCTCGTTCAGCACGGTTAGCAAATTAAGCGTGTCCGGAACATCAAGTATCTGCGGAATGCCGGAAACCCGCTTCGTATTCTCTTTCTGCTCGAAGAACCCCGCTTTCTTGTGCGGATGCTTACACAGCACAACATAATCATACCCTTTCCACTCCTTGAAAAGCCTTTCATACCTGCTCTTCTTTGCCTCCAACTCCTTTAGTCTCTCGTACTTATTCATAAATTGATACATTTTTTATTCCTGTTATCTTTCTTAACTGATGCAGAAAGCTGAACCTGTTTGCAACCATTATCGGATGTTTAAGATCGAACCGCATCGTTTCTTCGGAAAAGAAAAAGACTATCCGTGTTATCCTGTCACCGTCAACAGTCTTTCTCAATCCTTTTAATCCAGTCTCAACGCCTTTCAAATATGCGCCTACGGCTATCCAGTACCGCTCATCTGTCGGGTCGAACTCCTCGGCGGCATATTCTTTGGCAAGCCTGTACTCGTCATTCATCATTAACCTATTAAATCAATCAGCTTTTTATTTCTAAGGATTTTATCCTTGTTTTCAAGAAGCCATTTTAAATTATCAAATTTGCAGGAGCCGGGTTTGGTTTTTTCTATCTCCTCCTTGACTTCAATAGCCTTGCTGCTTATCCACCTCAAATTCTCTTCCCATTTTTCTTCATCATACTTATCGTATATATAGCTCAAACTACTTCCCATATCATTTTTTTACTGTTAAATTATTATAATTCATACACTTTTAGTTTTTGCCATAGCTCAACCGTCAGCTTGTCGCCCTCTTTCAAAAGGTCTTCAAATCTGTCAACGCCTCCCCTGACTGTAGATTCGTTATACCCGAACATCTCACCTATTTCCGTATAACTGTGGTCATTAATACAGAAGCACAACCACGCCCCCTGTCTCGCACGGACAACTTTTGTCTCTCTCGTATCCTCCGTAATGTCAAATCCCAAAATCTCGTTAATGTCCTCGATGGTTACATTCTTGTATTTGCTCATAATCCCTAATTTTCTACGAGCATAAGCAGTTTCCTTACCGCCTGCTCCTTGTTATCACTATATAATACAAACTCGTCGTCGATCATCCCCATGTACCCCCCACCGAAGTACCTTGAAGAAACATCGTGTATGGAATATTTTCTGCCTCTTATATATATATAATCTTGTCCGTTGTAGTGCATCCAGTCTTTCTGCTCCTCCATACCGAGCCCCAGAAGAACCATCTTTGCCTCGTTAAGCAGGTCTGCATATCTCTTGTTCCTGCTTATCAGTTCCCTGAACGATGACACCCCTTTGCTTACCGCATTTGCCGATCGGTTAACCATGTCTCCGACAATAGACAGTATCAGCTTCTTTTCATTACACAGGTAGTAGTACATCGCTCTCGCCCTCGATACATCGTACCCAACGATACTACTTTTCATCTGCTCCTCTGTTATTCCCGTAACGTCCATAACCGCCCTAAGTATTTTTTTCTCCATATCAATATGTTTTATACTCTATCAATCCGTTTTTCAAAGCGTGTGTCAGCGCAACCGCCAAAGCCGGGAACATGTGCGAACTTATTCCGTAAAGTGCACCGGGTTGTTTTTTTGTGCCAATACTCGGTTCTTTTCCGCCTCCTGTTTTCGGGAACATGTCTAAAAGCGCCCTGCGTATCATTGCATCCTTTACATTCGAGTTGAAACAGATTGCAGGGTTAATGTCTGTCTTTTTGTAGTATCTCTCAACGGATATACCGAAACTTCTCGCCTTTTCAGCAAACCGACCTATCCAGTACACCGTCTCAAATGTTTCTTTTCCAACAGGCTTCCCGTAAGAAGCCACCATCTCAATAGCCATAACGTCAAAGTCCATGGTGTCGATAAGTTCTATTGTTTCGTTGTTTTCGCTGATTCCCTTGTCGATTATTGAGTGATTTTCCGTGTCGTAAATCACCCATCCCGATTCAGTTGTGCCGGGGTCAATTCCAAGTATTTTCATAATTGCCTCTCCATTTCTTCAACCAGCTTCTTAAACTCCCTTTTTGTCATATTGCCCGGATAAAATCGCTCCTTAATTTCATCGAACGGAAGCAGGTGCTTATCCAAAACATATCTCGCCTCTTCTCTTGCTTTTTCCGCACACATCTCTATATACTCTTCATCTGTCATGTTCCAATGTGTAGGACAGTCAACAACTGTCGAAAACCTACACAGCAACCCGTTGGGTTGTCTTACTATAAATGCTGCCATATTATAACCCTTTCTCCTTTTTTAACCGTTTAACTTCCCTTTTGTAATGCTTTGTCATCTCTTTAATTTCATCAGCCGATAACTTTGTAATGAGGCGCTTCTGCATTTCCAGAATCGGAAAGATTGTCTCTCCATAGTCGTACAGAAGATGTTTTTTGTAGGCTTCCAGATTTCCGCAAGCAAAAACGTTGCAATTGACACAGCAGCTATGACAATTTGCATCTGCAAATCTTACCCCCATGTGTCTCCGGTTAATATAGTGCCCGTTTTGCGCATGTTTCCAAAACACAGCACTTCCGCAGCAATAACACCGGATATAACCGTTGTCGTCTGCATCACGAAGTCTAATATATTCTGAATATACCTTGTCGAGTTTTTCCATAATCAAAACCTAATGTTAACAACCCTGTTGTGATAATCCTGTTCCGCCGTGTCCTTTGCGTCCGACCGCTCGTAAAAGGCCTCGTGGCACCCGTCCGAGTAATCAAGGATGTACACTATCTCGCTTTCCACCTGTAGCGGATAAATCCTGTACGTACACAAGGGAGTTTCCCACACCATTTCACCGTTTTCATACCTCCACCTGTTCATCCAGACTGTCTATATAAAGTTGTAACTTCGTTTCCAGTATCACCGCATCACGGTATTCGCCCAGTATGTCCTCTACATCCACAATAATCCCGGTCGCCATGTCGGAATATCTCTCCCACTCTTCACGTGTTGGTGTCATCGACACAAGCGATATTAACCGCTTTTCGGCATACGCAATATCCGTCCTCGCATCGGCAAGCAGCATCTCCGCATCAGACCTGTCCTCTACATGCTTCCTGCTTATATACACTCTTGCTTTAAAATCTGTTCCCCACCCCATAATTATTATCGGTTTTAATAATATTATTCATCGTCGCTAATTTTTACTATTTCTATTAAAGGTATTTTTTTATTCCAGTGAAGCGGCTTATCGCTATCCACTGTCATAACACTTTTATCTTTCCGCTCTTGCCAAAGCTGATGACGTAACACTTCGTATATATCCCACAGCATATCAGATTTTGCTGAATATCCGACTCCATAACGAGCATTCCCCTGTTGTCTCCAACAGTATTGATGAATTTCATCCAATGCGTTTTTGGTATATTCTACCATCGAGTGCCTGTCTTCAAACTCAAGTTCTGGATAATGCCTGTCAATGGCTGCCTCACATTCTTCCAATATGCCGTAATCGAGTTGTCCGACAATTGTTCTCGCCATCTTTTCAGTAACTTCGCTAAGAAGCCTGAGGTGAACCTCTGCTATCGTTATAGTATATTTTTTCATACTTTTATATTGTTTTCCTTTATTCTGCTCAGTATATCCATATACGCAACCCCATCTACAATATTATCCCGCTTGTGCCTGTAGTTCTCTCTTGCCAGCTTCACCGCAAGCATCACGACGCAGCATTCTTCGTCTGTAAGGTCTTTTTTTAGTATCGCGGAGGCAATGGCGGCAATATGTTTGAAGTTCTCCACGGGGTCTGGATAATCGGCATCCCTTTCACCGTTTAGAATCCTGTCAGCCTCCTGTAGTATGCTTTCTCCTTTTATTATACCGTGTCTTAACGCAAAATCAGCCCAGTATTTTGTATCGTCGTCAATACAAACGCTTTCTGTTTGCGAATCATCAGCCAATTCGAGCCAATTGAAATTAAACGCCCAGCCATCATTCAGGGCGTATTCAAAGGTGGAACCCCTCTCTATTTTTTCTACAATAAACGTCTTTCCGATATATTTATCCATTTGGGGCACAAATGTACCACCTGCTCTGTGCTTCTCTGGGTCAAAATCTTTCCTGAGCCTCACCCTATCACCTTTTTTAAACATAGTTTTTTATTATTATATCCAACATCTCATCCGTGCTAATCTCAATTTCACCGATTATCTGCCCGATTATCTTACAAGTCAGGTTAAACCTGCCAGATAAGATACCAATCATAAGTTTTAAGTCCGCCTCGTCCCGACTTTCCGCTTCTATGTAGTCCTCGTCTTTCAGGAATCTAATTCCGTCTATTGTGCGTTCAACTGCGAATGTCATTTTGTCAGGGCTTCAAGTTTATTATCAACCCACGTATTATACATAACATTTCTACCGGTCCACAGCCATCCGAACAGAATCCCTATACCCCACATAGCGAGCAATACGGCAATACAAATTAAAATACCTAATCTTTTTATTACTTTCATACCTTTTTTATTGAATCCCGTTCTTTCCTCCATGCACTACAAACTCTTTTTACGTTATGAATAACCGTAATGTCATCTTTTGCCCATCTTTCAATAGTCACCAAAAACTCTTCGAGCAAATCTCTTTCTTCAGCTACCTGCTCTACTCCCCACTTTTTCGCCTTGTGTTGTATCATAATAATCATTTTTATTTTCCACGACCATCGCCGTCGATATATATCAAACTAACCTTCTCCCCGTCACCGTGAATAGTGAATGTAGGGCATGAACCGTCATCATTTCTTTTGTTTATCTTGTCAGTCGGCCATATCTGATAACCGTACTCCCAGCAAAGACTGTCAACTTTTTCGATAAACTCATCCATCTTTTTACTAATCATATCTCTTAGTGTTTATATTATGCCTGTTCAGCACAGGGTCTGTTTTTAACGCCACCTCCATCATTACGATTGCCACATCTATAGCCTCCCCGAACTCTTTCACATCGGGCATCTCAATCTCCGCTCCCCTGCGCCACTTGTTGGCGTGTTTGAGGATTTTTATTGCCTGTTTTACTGTCATGACTGTTATATTTTAAACATTCGTGAATACCATGTTATCGCTCATATCCGTGATTTTTGGGATTATCGTCATATAACCCGATTTCTTCATCACCCCGCATCGTGTCTATCAGGGCTTGCTTTTGTTTATGTTTTTCTATTATCTGCTTAAATGTCATTACACCGTGATAAATACCGAACGTATCTACAAATAAATTGAACGGCTTTCCACACTCACAATATACTCTCGTATATCCCCATTTATTTCGGTCTACCCTGTCGCAGTACTTTTCATCGTTGTACACTTTTCCGCAGTGTGGGCAATGAAATGAATCGTCGCCAACACACAAGATTCCATCTTTAATTTTCGTGCAGCTCATTGTTGTTTATTTTTATCGTGAATATTGCCGATAACAATCATATTTGACACCGTCTTTGGCTTAAATGATGGAACATAACCACCACAAACAGCCCCGTAGTTGTACATTCTACTTATTGAATATCCGATATTGTAATCTGAATTTTCATTGCCATCATGGAAAAACACCTCAAAACAGCTGTAATTGAGTTCTTCCCACTTATTATTCGGTTGGGTTCTCAACAAATCCCCCTCGTAAATATCCACACCGTTTTTATCTTTTAGTCCGGTGAATTGACAAACTGTTTCGGGATAAACAACATCCAGTTGGCCAGAACAATAATGCAGCCCGTCATCCGTGAAATCACCGTGAACAACATTCGCAAAACTGCTAAATATTCTATATGTATCGGTTTCTGTATTTATTACCATATCACCATACACCCATTCACCATTTCTAATTTTCTTTGCTTTAAATTTAATCGCTCTCATTACTTCTCGTTTTTTAGTTCGTTATATTCCACAATATCCGCTATCGCAATCTGTAAAGTCGTCAAAATCTAATGTTTGCGTCATTGGATATTTTTTAATTCTGTCGTACGTTATACCCATTTTAAACGTACGTGACTTATATCCTTGCCCTTCTTGACGTGCAAACCAATCAAATTTATTCGGAAACTTTTCGGACATTAATTTCAGCAACATTTCGTTTCTATGAAAACAACCTATACAGTTATTCATGTATGCAAATCGTACCGGCTTATCTCTCCAATATTCTTCGATATTATCTTTGAAAATATTGTCTTCTACAAGAGGATATACCGGTTTTTCCCAAGCTATTTCAGTCCATTTATTTTGAGTTTTTGATTTACCTATAACCATCTTATGAGTTAATAATCCATCTTTATTTAATCGTTTTTTCATGTTTTCAACTCGCCTTATTTCATTTGCTCTATATCCAATTCTTACTTCAACCACTTCGGTAAAATTAGTATTCCACCAATCAAATAATGGCTGTGTTTTCATTTCTGCTGTGCAAAATCGTGATATTGCATTTGGTAAATGTTTCTTTCCGTTTCCTCTATCAATTATTTCATCAAATGTTTTTCCAGTGACCCAATCAATTCTTTGTCCAATGAACTGCTCTAAATCGAATATTGTATAGATAATCATATCATCTTCTAACGTGCCTATAAATTCCGTTCCAATCCTATCGCTCACTTCTTGACGTAGTTTAGCATCAGGAAATAAGCAACTCTTGTCGCTTGTCCTTACGAGTGAAAAAACGTTATAGTCAGCTTTGTAATTTGCTGCAATGTAAGCCGATGTTTTACCACCTGATACGCTATTTACTGTTATCATAAGTAGTTTTTAGTTCGTTTTCAATAAAATCC
>NZ_DIQL01000059.1:0-954 GCF_002427225.1 Proteiniphilum sp. UBA5463
CCAGCTGGTTTCCGGATCATAGGAGAGCTGTTCTTCAAGTGTTGGCTTAGTGCCGTCACCATGTGGCGCCCCTCCAGGCATGGGCATATTGGGAGGCATTTTCGCTGCAATTCCTTCCATGATCGACGCCGCCAATGCACCCTGCAATATTTTGGAGAATACTTGTTCATTATATCCGCCGGTCTTGTACCCTTTGGAGGCAGACAGGTAGATGTGGGCGGTGGGGGTGAACTGGTATTGGAGAGCAAACTTAGGTAATATCTTCCAGAAGTCTTTGCTATAGCTTCCCGTCAGCAATGTGTCGCCCTCTATAAACATGGAAGGCATGGGACGGTTGGGAATATTAAACTGGAGATTTACATCGCCACCCTCGCTTTCAGTAAAAAAGTCAAGCCCTGTATGTTCGTAGTCGAAACGGATGCCGGCCGTACCGGACAAACCCGTCACTCCAAAAAGATCGTTCACCGTAGATTGATGAAAGAATGCAGCCCCTCTTGAGGGTTTGGTATACACACCCGGCAAATCGATCTGGTCATTGGCATAGGATATTGTTAAAGGTGCTTTGGCTGTAAAAGCATCGAGATGTGCCTGCATGGCTGCAATTCCCTCCTTTTTGATGGCTACCGGTGTGTCGATCACCCGGTGATCATAGAAACCAAAGGCTCCCAGCACCCAGCGATATTTCCGCTGTGAGTCCGACTTCACCGTGATCTCCTGGCTCAGCGAGTGTTGCTTCTGCATCTGACGAATGGAAAATACCGATTTGGGGGAGTAATCCTGATCCATCTTCATATCGTCTTTCAGATACTGATAACCTGTGGTAGAGTGAATACTATAGCCCTTCCCGGAATAATCCAGCGACAGACCGTTTGTAAAAAGGTGCCGGTCGTACGACGAGGGTTCGTTAAAATTGGATGCGGTGGAATCCTTATGCATATAGGGGAAGGCGCCTCC
>NZ_DIQL01000059.1:1215-2607 GCF_002427225.1 Proteiniphilum sp. UBA5463
AGAGATCCCGAAATTATCCGCAAGCTTGCTATAGTTCGAGACTTTTGCCGAGAACTGGCCGTAGTTGCCACCACCCACCATCAGGTTGGTACCCTGAAAGGTGAGAGGCGAGAAGGTGTAAAGATTCACAATTCCTCCAATGGCATTCCTGCCGTAGAGTGTTCCCTGGGCACCGCGAAGCACCTCCACACGCTGTATATCCTGAAATTCAAAATCGAAAGCCGAAGGATTAAAGCTGGGGACATTATCCACGTACATGCTCACCGTCTGCGCTCCCAACCTTGCGCCGATACCCCGGATATAGATTGGAGTGGAGACTTTTGAGCCATATACCGGAATAAAAAAGTTGGGTATATAGGCGCTTAAGCCAGGTAATGATTCAATCTGTGTATCCCGCAGTTGTTTTGGAGAGACCACGGATACTGCGGTAGGCATATTTTTCAGCTCGTTGGTTTCTTTCACCGATGAGGTCACCACCACTTCATCAAGATAATAAACCTTGACGGTATCTTTTGGATTGGCCTCTTTTCCCGGCATGTTTTCCCGCGAGAAAGAGATAAATATGTTACAAAACAGGGCAATACATACTATCAGCAATTGTTTCATCGTATACATTTTATTGGATTCTTAACTGCATGCAAAGAAAATCGATTTAATGTTACGAGTCAATCACTACATTTAGTGATATTTTATGCTACTGCTTAAAAATGAAATAGACAGCCAGCACCAGAAACAGAAACCCAATCAGGTGATTCATCCTGATCTGGGTCTGAAATGCAAGGGAAGAGAAGATCACAAACACCAGAAGCGTGATCACCTCCTGAATGACTTTCAGCTGCAACAGCGAAAAGCTGCCTCCGTTACCTTCGAATCCGAGACGGTTGGCGGGCACCTGGAAACAGTATTCAAAAAAGGCGATAAGCCAGCTGATTACGATGACGCCGATGAGCGGCAATTTGCCAAACCAGCTATTTTCAGCCAGCTTCAGATGACCATACCATGCCAGTGTCATAAAAACATTGGAAACAACCAAAAGTCCGATAGTAAGCAAATAATTCATAGATATCCGTAAAAAATTGTGCAAAAGTACAACATTTCCGCAAACAAAGCCCTTCGGAGTCTGCAGGTTTCTCACCTATACATTGCGAACATACTTACACTGGGATCATGCACAACATCACAGTCCAGTCGTTTCCGCTACTTTATCCCGGGAAATGACATTCACGAGTGAGGATGCAGAAGACTGTACGTGAACACCTTCTTAATTCTGTTGTTATAGAGAGAAATAAGTTGTCAAAAATTATGAGAAAAGTATTATTGATTGTAGATGTGCAGAACGACTTCTGCCCCGGTGGTGCACTTGGTGTAAAAGACGGTGACAAGGTTGTTCCG
>NZ_DIQL01000059.1:2787-4870 GCF_002427225.1 Proteiniphilum sp. UBA5463
CCGTCCCATTCGGTGCATTTTGAGAAGTGGCCGGTTCATTGTGTGGCCGGCACACATGGAGCTGAGTTGCATCCCGAACTAGAAGCCAATAAGATAGATCTAAGACTATTAAAAGGGACAGATAATAAAGATGACGGTTATTCAGCTTTTGAAGCAACCAATGTGGCGCTTGCAAGTTATCTCCGCGATTATGAAATATCCTCGGTGTACGTTTGCGGTTTGACCACCGACTATTGCGTAAAAGAAACTGCTTTGGATGCAGTTAAACAGAAATTCAATACCTATGTAATCACCGATGCTATCGCCGCGGTAAACGCACAACCGGGCGACGATAAAAAAGCACTGCAGGAGATGTATCGCATAGGGTGTATACTGATAGAATCGAAAAAGATTTCATGAGATTATCGGTTAACCAAAGTAGAAGTATTTATCAACTTTACCTGTTTGCCTTGTGAAATCTTCTTTTCCTTTCGTAAAGCAGTTGTTTGTTTGCCGAATGTATCCATGTTTTTAGCCCTTAAAAGAGTTAATAAAGCCAGCCACAGCCCAAGTGGTGAGCAAAGTGGACATAGTGGCTGACCGTGGTCCCCTGGCCGAGAAGTATTGTAACATGAGTCCGTATGCGTATTGCTCGAATAACCCAGTGAGGTTAATTGACCCGGATGGAAGAGAGTGGAAGTATTTTATAAATGCAAATGGTCATATTACTATTAATGTTGCATTAAATTTTTTCGTATCAGGAAATTATACGTCAAAAGAAATAGCAGCCTATAAAAATGTTATTGCAACACAATTCAATAATACCATATCGGAGGCATCAGGAGGGGTAATGTCCGGAACGATTACTTTCTACGAAGGAAATCAAAACATAGTCCAGTCATTGTCTTTGGGTAAAATGGACGGTGCAATTGGGGGAAGTACTTCTTACTTCAACTCTTCGGTTAATTTATTTAATAAGGCAGGAGAACTAAGATCACTTTCAGAGATAGGTTCGGATGCAACCCACGAAATGTTTCATACAGTAAGATTAGCACATCCATTCGAGATTACGCAAACAGAAGATACAAAGTTGTTGAAGGTAGCTCCTAATTCTTTTATTTCAACTCCTACAACAGATGCAAACATTGTGAATAATATTATGAGTTATTCCATGATAACAATAGACGGGCAAAAAAGTACCAATCAAAATTCATTGACAAAAGGACAATTAAATTTTATGATGAATAAAATAAATTTACAAAATCAAGGATACGGTTTCTTTAAATATAATCCATCATTAACAAATGAACAAAATACTAATTTGTATGAAAAATATTATAAAAACTATTGGGATAATATTCCCGGGATGCCAGTTGGTAATAAATAAATGAGTCTCCTCCGATAAGTCTTTTTTCTTGAAAATTTCACAATATGAACATTGATTTTCAATAAGTTGCAAACCAATAAAAATGAGTTTTGAGGTTTTCGGAGAGGACTCATAAATACAATCTATTAATTATTATCATTTCTGTATTTTCTTGTTCTTCCATAAAAGGTCAACAAAAAAATGAAGGCGTACAATACGATGATTTGACAAAAAAGAATGTGTACATTGTTGTTTAAAAAATGCCTGTTTACAAAAATGGAGAAAAAGATTTTTTGGACAATTTTATAAAATCTTTTCACTATGATTTTCATCCAAATGAAGACATTCAAACAATGTTGCGATTACAATTTGTTATTGACGTAAAAGGAAATTTAATTGGAGCAAGGATTTACGGTAAAAAAGATGAATCTCTAACTAACTTTGAAAAAGAGGGATTAAAAGCATTAATATTGCTTCAAGATTGGTATCCTGGAAGACATAATAACAAGAACGTCAATGTAATGCTGACAAAGATAATAAATGTAGATTATAACAAATAAAGGAGACGGAGCGGATTAGCAAAAATATTACAGGAGACTGTAAAGTAAACTGTGTCAAAGAATAAATCATTTTTTTTACTTTTACACAACAGTTTACATTATGGAAGATTTTGATTACAAGTCCTTTCAAGCCAAGGCGCTGGAACAGCTAAAATCCGGCAAGCCTCTTTTAGGAAAA
>NZ_DIQL01000059.1:5031-5270 GCF_002427225.1 Proteiniphilum sp. UBA5463
GATGTTCACATGGATGAAGAGGAGCGCTTATCGGGTAATCGCCGCAACGGCTATAACCGCAAGCAGGTTCAGACTTCCCTGGGTGAGGTTACAGTTCACACACCTCGTGACAGGGATTTCCGGTTTGAACCTGAGTTTATCAAAAAGCGGGAACGCATATTGACCGAAGGTGTGGCAGACCGTATTATTGGTTTGTATGCATTAGGAAACAGTACACGGGAGATTAGTGACTGGATGGA
>NZ_DIQL01000041.1:0-539 GCF_002427225.1 Proteiniphilum sp. UBA5463
AATAAGATTACTGCCATTGACGACCCGGAAGTAGAAGGACAAAAACTGGTGGTAAATGCCAAAGGTGAAAACGCGAAAGTATACGGCATAAACCTGGAAGGAAGAATGGCATACGGCCGCCTGTTAGATCTGCAACTGGGGGTAACGTTTCAGAAAAGTTTGTTTGACCAGGCCCAGGAACCGATAGAAGGTGTAGGCGGGTATCGCGAGTTCATGCGCACTCCCGATACTTACGGGTATTTCGTCACCACGTGGAAACCGGCGACCCGCTTTTCAGCAACGCTTTCGGGAAACTATACCGGGCGGATGTACGTGCCCCACGTGAAAGGGGAAGGCGACCCTGCCAAAGACCGGTTTGCATCGGAAAATAAAATCGAAAGGGTAAATTCTTTTTTTGAGTTGCATACAAAATTGTCTTACGACATTCCCGTCCTCGAGTATTCCACGCTGCAATTGAACGCGGGAGTGCAGAACATTTTCAATGCCTATCAAAAAGATTTCGATACCGGTGCAGGAAGGGCATCCGATTATATCTACGG
>NZ_DIQL01000041.1:782-4302 GCF_002427225.1 Proteiniphilum sp. UBA5463
TAGATTTCTCTTATACTACGGTTCATTAAATATTCCATTTAGACCTGTATATGAGGCAAACTCAAATATTCAGCCGTCCGGGACTTATTTTTTATTATGATAAGGCTTTTCCATAATTTCAAACCAATCTCTGCTACAAAGGAACAATATATTTTTTCATCGCATCATCCTGAAGTGATCTTGGCACTGCCGCCTTCACTTCACCTATAATGATATTAATCAACCTCTCCCGCAGAAATTCTTTCCTTGTAATAAGGCTTATCTCCCGCACAGGTGTACTGTTTCTGAAAGATCGCACGTTCTTTTTCTGTGTTTCGCTCAAATTTGCAATAGCCATTTCAGGGATAACTGTAAGCCCTTCATTCTGATCCACAATATTGATGAGGGTATCTATGCTTCCAGCTTCATAGGAAAAGATGGAATGATTGCCGCCACGCCTTTTTTTCAGGTGGCACAGATGCAGAATTTGTGTTCTGAAGCAATGCACCTCATCAAGCAGCCAGAGTCTTGAAGCCGTAAGATCACCTTCATCAAGAACAGTCTTTGAATATAACGATTTTTCAAATGGAGATACATAAGCAAAGAATCTTTCGTAGTACATAGGGTGCTCCGTAATAGCAGGATCTTTCAGCGGGGTGGCCAAAATACCTCCATCCAACGAATCATTGGAAAGGCCTTTAAGTATCTGATCCGTTGTTAGTTCAGAAATTACTATACGTATATCAAATCTGTTTTCAGAATGGACCTGCATTAGCCTAGGCAGGAGATATGGCGATACAGTGGGAATTATTCCTAACCTGAAGACACCTTTCACAATACCTCTTTCTTCCTGAATAATCTCCTTTATCTGATTTACTTGAGCTACAGCAACTCGAGCCTGATTGATAACCTTCTCCCCAATCTCAGTCGGCTGTACCGGAAGTTGTGAACGATCGAATATCTTCACGCCAAGCTCTTCTTCCAGTTTCTGTATCATCATACTGAGTGTTGGCTGAGTTACAAAAGAAGCCTCTGCTGCTTTTGAAAAGTGGCGGTGATTATCTACCGCGATAATATATTCTAATTGTTGTATATTCATGACTTAGTTGTATCAGTTACTTTCAAAACATTTGGCATACCGGTCCACAGGCAAATGTATATTAATTACTCAGTGGTGTTCGTTACCGGTCATTTGTAACTTGAGAAGTACTTCATAAACTGTACCCGCTCATATAGTGACGGGCTGCTGATATTGGCGTAGTTCAGTTTGCCTTTAAAATCATCAATAGTTGTAAAGTTTCTTTGATTCATCCACTCTTCCATGCAGGTGAGCATGTTCTCTATCACGTTTAATCCCTGTTCGTAAAGAACGCTGCAGAGTTGTATCCCTCCTGCCCCTGCCAAAATACCCTTGATGGCATCTTCCCATGAGTGCACACCGTACGAACATGCAATATCCAATTCATGTACGCGTCCGGAAACAATTGCAGTCCATCTCAGAGTATCACTGAAATCGGAAGGATTACTAAATACAGGACCAGATGTGATTTCCATTTTTTTAACATCTATATCAAGCTGATAGAAACGGTTAAAAAGTACAATTCCTTTTGCTCCAAGCGATTTGAGCTTGCCTGCCAAACCAGGTAAATTGCTGATATTTTTGGCCATCTTTATCACTACCGGAATCCTGATCACTTTCTTCAACTCTTTGACAATATTCACATAAGAATCTTCCAGATAAGTATCACCAAATTCACCGGCGTTGATGACAAAAACATTTAGCTCCAGTGCATCAGCACCTGCATCCTGAATGGTTTTGGCAAACTCTGTCCATCGTGACAGCTTGTAACAATTAATACTGGCAATTACCGGCACATTACACTCAGACTTGGCAGAACGTATAAGATCCAGATACTTATCCATGTGGTTCATCTCCACATAAGCATTGATATAATCTGCAGCCTCAGGATAATCGGTTATCTGGGCAAGTTTCTCGGAATGGCTCTCTATCTGCTCTTCAAACAGCGACTTCAACACAATGGCACCTATTCCAGCACTCTCGAGTTCTTTAATCTTCTTCAGTGAATTTGTAAGCCCACTGCTGGCAGCTATCAGAGGATTCTTAAGATGCAATCCCGCAAAAGTTGTTTCTAAATTGACCATGTACTCAACGGATGTTTTTCAAAAATTTACTAATAAACAAAATTAGGTATTTTTATCGATAAAATCGATATGCTGTACGGGAAATTAATTTTAGGCGGCATCAAAGTAACGCCGGGGCACCCTTCACACCTAACGTTCTCCAAAAATGAGGGTACCCAGTCGTATCATCGTACTGCCCTCTTCAATGGCAATCGGGTAATCGCCCGACATCCCCATCGACAGTTCATTAAACTCCGGATCATTTGAAAAATAACCGGCTTTAATCTCTTCAAAAAGTGATTTCAACTGCTGAAATTCCCTGCGAATCTGATCTTTGTCGTCAGTATATGTAGCCATCCCCATAAGTCCTTTAAGACGAACATGAGTACACTCTTTCCATTTACCATTCGCCAGAAACTGCCGACATTCACCGGGTGAAAAGCCCGATTTGGTCTCCTCTTCGGCAATATGGATCTGAAGCAGACATGGAATAACACGGTTATTAAGAGCTCCCTGCTTCTCAATCTCAAGCATCAGCCGTTCACTGTCTAAGCTGTGAATAAGCGAGATAAAGGGGGCAATCTGTTTTACTTTGTTGCGTTGCAGGTTGCCGATAAAATGCCACTCAATATCACGCGGCAGCTGCTCTTGTTTTACAACCAGTTCCTGCACACGGCTCTCGCCGAAGGCCCTCTGTCCTTCATCGTAAGCTTCCCGGACAGTACTGGCGGAATGAAATTTTGAAACCGCCACTATCTTCACTTCCGGCATAATTGCCTTTCGCAATTCATTTATATGGGTTTTAATACTCATTCCAACTTCTCTTTTTGGGGTCCGGCGGAATAGGGAAAAACATCAACAATTGCTGTCTCCGCGACCGATGCGATATCGTAATCAATCATTGTCTTTTTCATTTCCGTCTCCACTATATCAACGGTTTCTCTCAGCGTAGAAGCCTGCACCAGCATGTTGACAGCTGTTTTTTTCTCCGATCCGCTTTTCTCGTCGAGCGTAATGAAATACAACTTCGCCTTGTAGTAGCGGTCACCCGTTTCATTGAAGAACGAGTCGGTATACTTCACTCGTTTGATATCTGAGACAGAAAACTCTCCCGAAATAAAAGGCTTCATCTCTTCAATTATTCTCGCCTCCGCTTCAGTAAACGATAAAGCATCTACTAAATAGGGTTCTGTTACTGTTTTTTGCATGCCGGTTTCCAGCATTTTGTCGTATTTTATCTTACACTCAAACCAATTGTACATATTCTAATAAATTGTTTTATAACCTAATATGCGGGAAGGTACACCTAATACTTCTCCAACTTTATTTTACAAAGGTAGACTTTTTTTCATATCTATGTGTTATCCACTTTGATTTATGAGATGATTAATATAAAACA
>NZ_DIQL01000041.1:4521-6962 GCF_002427225.1 Proteiniphilum sp. UBA5463
GTGATTATGATGTCAATCATCTAATTAGAGACTTTCTCAAGCAGACTCAATAATGGATATATACAATGATTGGAACCCTTGTAAATACAGTTGCCGTGCTGGGAGGCGGAATTATTGGACTTTTGCTGAAGAAACGGATGCCAGCTGTGGCAGACAATCCTGTCACACCGAAAAGGTCGGTGAGAGTGGACTGATGAAAAAGTGCCGCACCTCTTGAGGGTTTGGTATACACACCCGCTAAATCGATCCGGTCATTGGCTTAGGATATTTTAAAGGTGCTTTGGCTGTAAAAGCATCGCAAATGGCCCTCAACACCGCTATGATAGGCATGCAGGTAAGGCAAAACCTTTACGGAGCCGAATCGGGTGATTTCAGCGAAGACGGGAACGACTACGGTATCGTAGTGCAATATGCACCGGAACATCGGAATGAAGTGAACAAACTGAAAGAGATGCAGGTCTCCAACCTGTTGGGACAACAAATTCCCCTGTCTGCCATAGCCGACATCGTAGAAAGCCTGGGGCCGCTGGAGATCCAGCGTCAATCGCAGCAACGATATGTTAAAACCACCGCCGACCTTAACGGTGTTTCGCTGGGTGAAGCTACCAATCCGTTTACGTTGGTGGGGGTCATTCTGGCGTCCTTCGTAACGGGAATAACCTTGAGCGTCACCACCTTCATCGGGTTGATCATGCTTGTAGGTATTGTGGTAAACAACGGTATCGTGCTCGTGGACTACATCAACATGTTGCGCAAGCGTAATTATCCGTTGCGCGATGCCGTAATGGAAGCCGGGCGTTCACGGTTGCGCCCCATTTAAACACGGCAGTTTGGCCGGGTACAATTCCTCTGTATTTATACAGGAAAGCGATAAAAACAAAGTGTCCTCATTGATCGAAACAATAAACAGGATGAACCAATCGGTATTCACCCCCGGAGAACTGATCGCACTGTTCGTGTGGGACATCGCCGCCTGTCTGCAACCGGGAGAAAGAAACGGTTCCTGACAAGGCGGCATCGGTTAATAATAGTTAAAAAAACAAGTATTGCTATTTTTATATTTATTTTTGCAGTGCTTTTATCAAAAAGATTTAGTTTAACAGCCTATAGGATCAGATAAAATATGGAATGCTTCTCCAAGTCAAGTTAAAGTTTTTAACAAAAAAGCAGAGTTTTATATATCCTACAATAGCAACTCAAATTTATTAGCCAATTTATGGAATTCCATAAAGTATCTTTTAAAAAATAATACCCCCAGCATTGAAGGAGCATATGCTTATGCATATACTACAACCTCAAATAAAAAGGAAGTAAAAGGTCTGATATTACAAAAAATTGGAAAATAAAAAATAGTATGAAAAATTTATTCGCTTATTCTTGCATACTTATCGCTTTTTTCCTCCTCTCTGCAGGAGCAATGGCTCAAAAACGGGTCGATCTTAAAATATTGGGATCGAGTGTGGCCGAATTATCCATAAATAACAGATTCGGGGATAATCCATCCATATCGAAATGGGGGTATAAAATAGGTGCCGGATGGGGATATGTAAAAGGAAACACCAATATAATCCCCTTTACTTCAAGAGATGGAATTGTCGGGCTGCCCGATAACCCGGCTTGGATTTCAATTCCATTGGAAGTAACATATACTCTTGGACAAAATTCCCACAAGTTTGAAATAGGTGCGGGATTTGTACCCTTTTATTCGGTAAAATCAGAAATCCTGGATAAATTAGATAAAAAGCATATATCCATGTATGGTATTGTCGAGCCCAAATATTTATACAATAAAAAAGGCAGTTCTTTCCTTTTCGGTATCGGACTCGATTTCAAGTACCAAATCCCCGGGTTGAAATTCTCTGATTTTTACTTGAGGGACTTTTCTGTTTTTCCCGGCTTATATTTCGGTTATATAATCTGATTTTTTAACATTTTATATAAGCCATTACACTAAAAAGGGCAACCTTGTCTGCCCTGCCGCCGTGTTACCAGACAGGTAATTGTGAAAATTCCGTCCCTAATCGAACATTTTCCGAAATTTTTTGAACACACTCTTCCTGGCCGATTTCGACGGTGCAAAATTAGGTGATTTATCCTGAACGGGGACAGTTGTTATAGCTTCAAACTTGTCGGCATCAAAAGGCTGTCCAAGGGCAAACATCCGTTATAACCCAAACGGGAAAGTCAACTTCCGCCTGTCGTATAGCGAAGGGTTCCGCGCGCCGCAGTATTTCGATGAGGACCTGCACGTGGACATTGCCGGCGGCGAACACATCGTCCGTATCCTGTCAAAAGGCCTGCAAGAAGCGTGTTTGCAGGGATAAAACTAACGCTTTGAAACATATTGAATTCTGAACTCCAGGAAATTACAGTTCCTGGAGTTTAGGTTTCGATCAGACCTACCACTGTATTGAATAGCCTCCCTCCGCGTATTTTTCGAA